>JAKISU010000023.1 GCA_021648445.1 Flavobacteriaceae bacterium | reverse complement strand
TATAGAGGTGTATATGCCAAGATAATAAGGTCTTATTACTATAGACCTTTTTAAACCCGGCATTGGCAATACTATTTTCAACTAATAAAGGAGAGTGGATAAATGTTCTAAAGGAATTCCCTTTGAGCTTTAATATTAAATTTAATACTCTAACACCAAATTTAGATGCCCAATTTGCTTGAGGGTAAACCAGGGCATAATATTTTTTAGCTTTTGACAGTGAAGTTTTTAATAAGTCATCCATAAATGGATAACAGCAAATTACCTTATCTAATGTAACTATATCATGCAGTTTAATTTGGTCTTGTATGTCTGTAAAATCTCCCAGATGTGAAGTGATCAAATCATTATAATTACGTTTTTCAGCTTCAGATTTTGCTATATGTATATAACCTTCAGAAGCATCAACATTTGTTACTTTATTTAAACCATGTGGAATCAATTCAAGTGGAATAGGACCAACACCGCCTCCAATATCTAATAATGACAAATCTTTTAAGTTGATAGTTTTTAATGCTTCTGTCAGTAATTTTGTTGGTTTACTAGGACCTTTTTTTATATAACGCTTTAAATCCTTTTTTGCGCTTTTTAAATTGAACTGCAGATTGGCTCCACAACAATGTTTACAACTCATAAGTTTACATTTTACTATCAATATATGTTATAACTTCTTTTTCAATTCTGATGGTTTCTTCATAAATTTTATCCGCTTTAGCCACAATTACATCTGCAAACTTTCTATCTTTTATATCTTTAGCATTGATGCGGACATTAAAATAGGCACCTAAGACAGCAGTTCTTGCACATATAATACCAACACCGGCATCTGACAATGAACTTGGTAATCCATCTTTTACCATAGCTTGCATTACTTCCATAGAGTTATATGCTGTTTCCATGACTTGAAACGGAATTTCAGTGGCATATTTAGTTGCTTCTTCTATAGCTAATTTTCTTGTTTCTTTTTCTTCATTAGAATTTTTAGGCATTCTAAAACCTTCAATAATTTTATTAAAAGCATTGGTATCTTCATCTACCAAATAGAGCAATCTGTTTTTATAGGCTTGTCCTTTTTCTGCCCATTTTGAGTAGAATTCCCAGTTGGCATCCCAACCGGCTTTATGCGCTGATAGATTGGCAACCATTGTACCTAACGAAACACCTAAAGTGCCAACATAAGCAGCAATAGAACCACCGCCCGGAGCCATAGATTCTCCGGCAGTTTCATCAGCAAAAGCGTCTAATTTAAAATCAATTAATTTCTTGTTACCATCACCAAGTAGGTACTCAATAATCTTTTCTTTCGGATTAAAAGGTTTTAGATCATCTAACCCTAATGATTTTATGGCAATCTTTATCTTTTCACTTTCAGCGATGCCTAGTGAACGTTGTTGTTTTGTCAAAAAATAATCAGCAGCATCTAACATGGCTTTTAAAGGAACTAAGCCTACTAATTCAGAACCTGTAACACGTAAACCACGTTCTTGAGCTGATTTGCAGCTTTCATCAAAAGCAATATGCATAGAGGTGATTGAAATATTGGTGAGGTTATACGATATTTGTGCAATACCATATTCTTCAATATACCAACCGATACCTTTTACCGCTTTTAATTTACCGGGAACCCGTACAGGTTCATCATTTTTGTCTAATACTTTTTTTCCTGTAATTGGATTCCCTTCACGCTTGATACGTCCGGCTTCACGAATATCAAAAGCAATAGCATTTGCACGACGTGTTGAAGTAGTATTCAAATTGATATTATAGGCAATTAAAAAATCACGTGCCGAAATGGCAATGGCACCGGTTTTAACTACATTATCATTAAATTCTGCCGGACCAAAATCAGGCTTCCATTCAGGGTCAGATAGTTTTTTAGCCAACCCTTCATATTCACCGGAGCGACAATTAGCTAAATTCTTACGTTTACCTTCTTTAGCAGCATTTTCATAAAAATAACCTGGAATACCTAATTCTTTACCAACTCGTTCTCCCAATTTATGCGCATACTTCGCAGTTTCTTCTAAACTAATACCCGAAATTGGAACTAATGGACAAACATCTGTAGCGCCAAAACGAGGATGTTCACCACTATGTTTGCTCATATCAATTAATTCTGAAGCTTTTTTGATGAGTCTAAAAGCAGCTTCAATAACTTGTTCAGGTTTACCAACAAAAGTAATTACTGTTCTGTTGGTTGCTTTACCAGGGTCTATATCTAATAATTTTACACCTTCTACCGTTTCTACAGTATTAGCAATGGCTTCTATTTTAGATAAATCTCTACCTTCACTAATATTAGGTACGCATTCTATGAGTTGTTGTTGCATTCTTACATTTATTTATGAGCTAATTTATATTCAAATTTAAAACTTGTTTTCTAAAAATAATCTATTTTCTTATAAAAATAAGAATTATTTTATTGAGCTAAAATAGATGTTCATTTGGTATAATTTCCTACTTTTGACACAACATAAAAAATAATAAAAATAAACAGAATGAAGATAATAAAATTTTTAGTTGTTCTTATAACAATTGCGATGGTATTTTCTTGTAATAGTCAAGGAACCACAAAAAAATCATTAGATAATGATATAGATACAGTAAGTTATGCTTTAGGATTGGATATGGCTCATAAATTGAAAGCAAATTTTGCAGAAATAAATGAAGACCTTTTTATACAAGGGTTTGACAATGGAATAGATTCAACTAATATATTGATTGAAAAAGACAAAATTGCAGGAATTTTGAGAGCTTTCTTTCAAAAAAAGCAATTAGAAACTAGAGAAAAACAACAAAAAGAGGCATTAGAAAAAGCTGAAAAAGAATTTGCAGTTGATAAAGAAGCAGGAATTAAATTTTTAGAAGAAAATAAATCTAAAAAAAGTGTTCAAGTTACTAAAAGTGGTCTGCAATATATTGTTATGAAAGAAGGTTCGGGTGATAAACCGCAAGCAACTTCAAAAGTAAAAGTTCATTATCATGGTACAAATATTGACGGTACTGTATTTGACAGTTCAGTTGATAAAGGGAAACCTGCTGAGTTTTTTGTAAATGGAGTAATTAAAGGATGGACAGAAGGTTTACAGTTAATGAATACAGGCTCTAAATATAAATTCTTTGTACCACAAGATCTAGCTTATGGTGCATTTCCACAACAAGGAGGTCCAATTAAACCATTTGCTACATTAATTTTTGAAGTAGAATTGTTAGAGGTTGTTAAAAAATAACAAATTCTAAAATTGTATAAAACAAAAAAGAGAGGTTTTTAAGTCTCTCTTTTTTGTTTTTAACTTATTCATTTTAAAAGTCAAATATAAAAATTTGGCAGTGTTTGTTAAATGCTCAGACCTTTCGGTTTAGCACAAAACGCCCTATTTGCTATACATTGTTAGATACTGGCTTCTTTTGGTTTTGTTATGGCTTGATTTACATATAAGTTCTTATGTTCTTCCATATGTAATTTATTAATTGGAATATTCTTGAATAAAGTATATTTCTCTACAAGAGGTTTGAACTTTTTGTTTCCGTTACTGCTTAAGCAATTATAAAAAAGCCACAATAATTCATAGTCAGAAAGTTGTGCTCTTATAATACTTGTGTATTTGTATTTTATTTTATGGATTTCACTACTATCGTTTGAGACAATATCTTCTTCATCTACCATTTTTACAATCCTATATAAGTTTCTGAAATAATGCCCGAAATCAGTCAGTAATTGCTCATAAGATTTCATATAAGATTCATTAATTTCTTTTAAATCCATTGTGATAATGGACATTGATTCATGTGATTCTTTAAAAACATCTCGTCCTTTTAGTTCTTTTTCAGGTCCCGCACCCATAAAACCTCTTTCAAAATCAATTGAATCAACAATTTTGTGATGAATTGAAACTAAATTGAAAAATGTATTTTCAAATCTTTGAAGTTTCAGTGTCAAGTTTTGAGTCTTAAATTCCTCTCTTGTAAGTTTAAGCTCATTCCGTTGATAACCGTTGAAGTAGTATTGTGAAAATTATTCCTGCTAATGCAAGACCTGAAAATAGAGCGTTAATTGAACCAAACATATCTCCAAAAGTTCCTCTTTCCTCAATATCCTTTAACACATAAAGATTGCCAAGCCAAAGCCCAATTATTACCATTACTATCACAAGAAACCATCCAATTTCTTTTTTGCTATTTTCTCCTTTTTCTATTTCCATTTTTAATATTTCTTCCTGCTTGTACCTAACGTTAAGCTAAAAGAGTTTGAATTCGTTTTAGCGTCTGATAATCTATTGTCGCCATATTATTAACCTTTCCGTATCATTTTCAAAGAAAACCATCCCAGTAATAAAATTATAATTGTCATAATTGCCCATAACCAAATTTTATTTTTAAATAGAGGCTCTACTGTTGGCGCTTCTTTTTTATCAATAATTTGTTCATTTTTTAATGTTAAAGTTGTCAATGAATCGGAAATATTAGTTGTAAGATGGTTTAGATCATAATTAGGTTTTCTTGTAATACTGTTACCATAGGTTAAATAATATTTGGCCGGTTTTGTAAAACGTGCAATTAATTCATGCGTATAGCCTTTTACTTCAAGATTTTTAAATAATAAAGGTTCATTGTCATGATTATGTATGATAATTTTTAGTTTTTGCAGGGTAGTGCTATTGAATTTAAATTTATTTTTCTCTATAGAACTCAATGTTCCTGATGATAAGGTATTATAATTATAATGCCAACCTTGCTCAGTTTTGACACTATCAGTTAAATATTTAATTGTTATTGGGCGATAATAATCAAATGTATTTTCCATATTGAATTTAAGAATACTTACAGGGACAGGGTTTTCTAGATCAATATCAATTACCGTTTGTTTAGCTGATCTTTTCTCATTTATTTTTACTTTTCTTATTGTATACTTTCTAAGATTTGCACCTGAAACTTCATGAAATGTTATTTTTGTTGTTTTTAGTTCGGGTTTATTTTTACTGTTTATAAGCAGTCTGAAATAACGATAATTGGAATCAGGAAAAGTAATATTAGTAAATTGATAATCTGTCTGTTCATTTCTAATTGAAAGAATTCTATAATTATCTAAGATATGAAACCATTCTTGCTGATTTTGGCTGCCTTCTAATATTATTTTCCAATCAAAATTATCTTGTTTAAAACCTAACCTGATCTGATTTATAGATTCTTTCGTTGCTATTTTAAAAGTGAAATAATATCCTTTTTCATTATGAGAGCTATTAATCGTTTTAAAGTTCACCTCTTTGCTTGCTGTTTTTTCTGTCAAAATTCGTAATAAGTATGGAGCTTCAATAGTATCATTATCAGTAGTTATCCCAAAAATTCTAATATCAGATAGATTGGATGATACTTTTCCAAAGAGTTCATTTGGCAATTCTACTTTATGCCATTGGTCGATAATGCCTTGTAGTTCTCGTTTATAGTTATACTCGTCAATTTGACCATAAGAATATGAACATACCAAGAGTAATAGATAAATATTAATTTTCAATTTCATCAGAAATAAGATGTTTGTATTTGTTATATAAAAATGAGATCAGTAAAAGTAATACTCCTAATGAGACAAGCACAATAGTTTTTGAAATAGTATTCAGATGTGCAATGTCATAGAAGAAAAGTTTGATGAGAGTAACGGCAAATAAAGCGATAGCACTTATTCGCAAATATTTTTTCTTTTTCCAAATTCCCAGAGCAATAAGCAGTAAGGCATATGCTCCCCAAAGCAAACTCAATCCTAGTTTATCTGATTGGGTAGATTCTGCAATGTCCATCCAGTTTATTAATTCACTACTGGCAATCCATAAAATAGAAATATGTACCAATAAATTAAAAGGTATTATAAAATCTACTTTCATAAATTTCCGGCGTATATAGTGATAACATGTAACCAACAATAAGGCTACAAAAGCAAATGAAATATATCTCATACCAATATGAAGTGCACCAATGTGATAATATTCAGATGTAGCTTGGCTTAAATAGCTTTCACGTAATTCGCTTAACTCATAAAGCCCTTCCGACAAAAAGACAATTATTGCTAAAATATTTACGGCAAGATTAATTGCCCCTAACATCTGACTTTTTATTTTTTTAATATTCACAAAAGAAACAATAGCCAGAAATAGCAAAGTATAATTGATGACCCAAATTCTATTGTAATTAAGCAGATCATAATTGTTCTGATAACTTGAGTAGTTTTCATCATTCTTATTGAGTGTTATTGTTGAATCAATAAATAGTTGATTCCAATAAGTATCAATTTCTATTTTGAATGCATAATAAAGTACAAATAGAAGAATAGCAGGAATTACATAAGAAAAAAGTTTGAAAAACCCTTTTTTATTAGGGTAACTTTTATTTTGATTCAGAAAGTTTATAAACCCGAAAGAAGCTATAAATAATATCGAAGTCAAGAAATTGATATTTAAAAGTGGCGTTATTTTTGTTTGAGGATAATTAGGGTCATAATTGTCATATACTGTTGACCAATCATGAATAATACTAAACAATGCTAATATCATTAATGGATAGGATAGTTTTTCATAGACAGGAACATTTTTAGTTCTACCGATCCAAAATAATAATGCTGCTTCACCAGCCCATAAAAGTGTTACCCAGTTTCCGTCTAATTGAACAGGAACAGCAATAGTTATAAATACTAACACCAAACCGGAAATAAGATGAAATAAGTTTCTATCAGCCAATTTTTTCTTATAGATTATAATACTTATAATAAAATGGATAATGGCATTACAAAGCGTAAATAAACCTAACAATTGTTCACCTATTTCATGGTAAGCCAGAATAGCATAACCGATACCATAAAATATAAATGAATTTGCTAATAATAACAATATATCTTGAGTTCCGAATTTTTCTTTTTGTAGTACTTTATAGGCAAGAAATGTCAAGTAGAATATTGCGAAAAATAGAGAGAGAAATGTCAAGGCAAACCTAAAATGTTCATCAGTTTGATAATCTAAAAAATACCAGGAAAAATAGATGATCCATGTCATTACAAATGCCGAATAGTACAATCGTTTCCAATATTTTTTAAATGCAATAACAAGAATTCCAATATTGATAATTGCCATATAACTGAATAGTATATCAATTCTACCGGAATCTTCACTTAATAAAAACGGAACAGCATAAGCACCTACCAATCCTATATGAGCAATGACTTGTTTATTGTAATTTATAGCAGCTACAACTGTAAAAGCTGTAAATAGTAGCATTAGAATAAATGTAAATGTTTGGGGTATCAGTCCATAAAAATTATAAGCTGCAAAAGTTATAAAGTACATAATTGCCATTGCACCACTTACCAGTACAGCACTATAATCATGGTAATTTTTCTTCAATTTTATTCCAAATGCCAGAAGCCCTAAGCCAACTAAATAACCCAATATTATTCTTGTTAATGGACTTATCAAATCATGTTCAATAGAATATTTAGCACCAATTGCTACACCAATAACTGTTATTACAATACCAATTTTATTGATTAAATTTTCACCAATAAATTTTTCAAGATCGGTTTTGATCTTAGGTGGTTTGCTGACTTTTTGAAAAGTATCTTTAAGAGGTTCAATAACTGCCTTAGTTTGATGCACTTCTTTGTCTGTTATAACTTCTTCTTTTTTAATTTCAGAACTTATTTCAGTTATAAGGTTTTCAGGTTTTATTTCTTCTTTTTCTTTAACCTCACTAGTTTCAGGGGCTTTCAGTTTGTATATCTCTTTTTTTAGCTCATTTACTTCAATTGAAAATACTTGCTGTTTTATCAATAAAGCTTCTAGTTTTTCAAGGAGTTTATTTATTCTATCTTGGTTGTCAGTCATATTATCTTTTTATATTTTCCATCAAATAAAGACTATATCTATTTTTATTTACAGAGTGCCTTTTTCTTATAATAATTGTTGGTGTATAAACACCAATAAAGGCGTAATCTTTAACGTATTGTTTTTAGATTAACGTTGGATAGGAAAAACTACTAACACAAATATAACATTTTATAAAAAAAACAGCATACTTAAAACAGTGAAAATAGTATCCCTGAAAACAGGATGTTAATTATAATATCAAGAATGGAAGAATTTTAAGAACAGTTAATAAGCACAGGCTCTAAATGTAACTTTGTACCTCAAAATCTAGCCTGAACATTTCCTTGACAAGGAGGTTCAATTAAACCATTTGCTACATTAATTTTTGAAGTAGAATTGTTGGAGGTTGTTAAAAAATAACAAATTCTAAAATTGTATAAAACAAAAAAGAGAGGTTTTTAAGCCTCTCTTTTTTGCTTTTTGGATATTTTCGTTTATCGGTTAATATTAAGGGTAGTAGTGGATTTCAAAGCACAAATCTTTCAATTTAGTACTAAATTTTGTATAAAGATACAAAGTTTGAGTTTTGCACTTAAACCGCTATTATTTTCATATAGTGTGGCTGTTGCACAAGCCAATATATGCTTTAAAGATTTTTTTACTGACACAACTATTTGATTATTAGTGGTAATTGTTTTTTAGTCTGAAGAAATCTAAGGATTGTTTGCTAAAAAGAGAGGTTGAGCAACAGCCACTAGTGGTAGCCACTAGTTTACTTTACAAAAAGGTCTAAAATATCGGATAAGTCGGTAACATTTCCATTAACCATTCTAAAGTTGTCATAGTAATTATCAGCTATTGGGTAAAATTTTTCCGCCTGTTTCGCTTCTGACCAACCTTCTTTTATCGATTGTAATGTTGTGAAATTATCTTTGTGCAGATTTAAAAATAAGCCAGTTATTTTTTCTTTATCTGAGTCAGTCAGGCTATTATTTAATAAAAGAGGGCCTAGAGGAATTTCTTCAGAAATCCATAATAATTTATGAGAGTTTAAAAGAGTAGAATCAGCTTGAATCTGTTTAAAGTATTCATTGCTTCCAATTGCACAAATATCAGATTTTCCTTCTATCAGTTTACTAAAAGTTGAAGTGTGGTTGCCTCCATATTTTACTTTTTTAAACTGATTTTCGGGTGATTTAATGCCTATTGAACTTAGAAGTAATCTTGGAACGAGGTTGCCAGAAGTTGATCCTTTAGCTACAAACATCATCGATAGGTCATCAGAATTATTTTTTAGTGCATTCAAATCATTAATACTTTTGTTATTGGTCAATAAAACAGTTTTGTAATTATCTATAGCATCTTTTTTGACTTTTAATGTGGCTACTGGCTCCATATTTTTATTATCCAAGGAAAGAAGTAAGTAACCCAAAGTATTTATCAACCCAACATCTACTTCATCAGATTTTATCCCTTCAATAAAGGATGCAACATCTGGATAACTCTCAATGTGAACTGGCCTATTCAGAACCTTTTCTAATTCTTGTGAGAGAGGTTTTAGATTGTTTATTCGATTGTTTGTAGAATAAGTATAAGTAGCAAGTCTTAAAGGTTGAATATTATTCTTACATCCTGAATGAAGTGTACAAATTAAGGCTATTAATAAACCTAGGATTATGTTTTTATTGATTTTCATATTATTGATTTTTTGTTGAAATAGTGGTTAACCGGTTTTAAGGATATGAATTCGTTTTAATGATTTATATCCGCTGATACCCGCCTGTCGGAGGGGCAGGAACTAAGTTAGCTTTTTTTAATGAGAAAGTCAAGTGATAAAAAAATGATATATTTATAATATCTATCACACCTTATTTCCATCAATAAGTACAGTGTCAATCAAATTACTACCAAAAGCATAAGGTAAAAACCCATAAGAAGGAATGGGTTTGGTAATAATCAAATTGGCTCTTTTTCCTTTAGTGATACTACCATGAGTTTTTGATAGGTTCATGGCATAAGCACTATTGATGGTTGTAGCATTGATGACTTCTTCAGGAGTCATTTTCATTTTAATACAAGCAGTACTTATCACAAAATTCATATTTCCGCTGGGAGTAGATCCCGGGTTATAGTCAGTTGCTAAAGCTAGTGGTAATCCGGCATCAATAAGCTGTCTAGCAGGTGTATAAGGGATGCCTAAAAAATAAGAGCAGGAGGGAAGCGCCACCGGCATTGTATGACTGTTTTTTAATGCGATGATGTCATTTCTATCTAACACCTCTAAATGGTCAACTGAAAGGGCATTGTGTTTTACTCCAATCTGTACACCACCCAAAATGGTAAACTGATTGACATGAATTTTGGGTATCAGTCCGTATTGTTCACCTGCGGTAAGAATTCGGTCGGTTTGTTGGGTAGAAAAATAACCATCTTCACAAAAAACATCGATAAATTCTGCCAAATTCTCTTCAGCTATTTTTGGAAGCATTTCATCAACGATCAAATCGATATATTGATCTTTATTATTTTTAAATTCTACAGGAAAAGCATGTGCTCCTAAAAATGTAGCTTTAATTTCTATAGGATAATTTTCATCTAATTTTTTAATTACGCGAAGCATTTTTAACTCGGCTTCAACGGTTAATCCGTATCCTGATTTTATTTCAACAGCACCTGTACCTAAAACCATTATTTCCTCAACACGTTTTGATGATTGTAAGTATAATTCTTCTTCAGAAGTTTGTTGTAGTTTTTTTGATGAGTTTAATATTCCGCCACCTTTGGCTGCAATTTCTTCATAAGAAAGCCCGTTAATTCTATCAACAAATTCTCCTTCACGATTACCGGCATAAACAATATGTGTATGACTATCACACCAAGTTGGTAATACTATTTTTCCGATAGCGTCAATAATTGTATCTGCTGTGATTCTGTTAAGATCTTCCATCTTTCCAAAGTCACTAATATTATCATTTTCAATAAGCAGATAAGCATTTTTTATTGTTGGTAGCACTTTCATATCGACACCTGAAACTTTTTTGATGGTGTTTTCTCTGATTTGGAGTAATTCTTTGATGTTGACAATAAGTGTTCGCATTAATAACTATATTTACGGTAAATATAATTGAAATATGTTAGAATTACCTGATAACGAATATGCTCCTTTTTACAAACCTTATATATTAGCTGCTTCAAAATCTGATAAAGGAATTGTAGAGAATTTACAAGATAGTTTAGTTCGCTTTTTTGAAATACTATCAGAGTTATCTGAAGAAAAGCAGTTATTTGCATACGCAGAGAATAAATGGACAATTAAAGAGCTTGTTCAGCATATGATTGATACAGAAAGAGTGATGTCGTATAGAGCTTTGCGAATATCAAGAAATGATAAAATAGCCTTAGCAGGATTTGATGAAAATGATTATGTCTCAAATGCGAATGCAAATCAAATTCCGTTTGTAGAATTATTGAAAGAATTTTCTTTGGTACGAAAATCTACTATAGCAATGTTCAAAGGGTTTACTGATGAAATGTTACTACGAAAAGGTATAGCAAGTGAAACGGAAATTTCAGTACGAGCATTAGGCTATATTCTAACAGGTCATGTTTTACATCATTTAAGAATTATTGAAGAAAGGTACTTATAAATATCAGTTTGACTTAGTATTTAGTTTTATTAGGCTCTAGTGTCTCGTCATACCTCAAATGACGGATAAAGTCTTTTAAGTTTTATGCGAGCATCCTTCGTTTTGAATTGCCAATTAATTTTAGCATTCATACTGTTTCTGACCTCATACCATGCTTTAACTTCTTTTTTTATTGTTTCGATGTTGTCAATTTTTCTTGACAAGCACTGACTTTGCAAGACATTTAATTCTATTTCTGCCATATTTAGCCAACTAGCATGTTTTGGGGTGTAAACAAATTTAAATCGATCACAAAGTCTTTTAGCCTCATCAGGCAAAAAAAATTCGTATAATGCACCTGTGCTATGTGTATTCAAATTGTCCATTACCAATGTTATTTTATCTGCATCAGGGTATAATTCATTTGCTATTTTCTTTATAAATATTGCCCAGTCCTTTTTTGTTTTTCTTTCCGTTATTTCAACATATTTCTTGCCTTTTAGAGGTTCATTAACCATGAAAATATTGCAGGTGCCACATCTTTCATATTCATAATCTTCTTTTTTTACTCTTCCGGGCTTCATTAGGATTGATGATCTTGTCTCTTTGATTAACTGTTTGGGAGACTCATCCATGCATACAACAGGAAATTTTTCGTCATAGGGTAGTTTATAAACATCCAACACCTTTTCCATATCCGCAACAAACTGTCCACTCCTTGATCTTCCTATAATCCACCCTTTTACTTGCCAAGGTTTAAGTTCGTTTTTTTTAATGTCTTTCTTATCGTTTCATGGGAAACACTTGACACATACTTTAATTCAACCATGCGATCTGCCAATAATCGTAGTGACCATTTGGCGAAACCTTCCGGTGGGTCGCTATAACACAAAGATACCAAATGAGCTTCTGTATCCCCGTCTATAACCAGTTGTTGAGTTCTTGCCATAGACTTATTAAATCCATAAACCGAATTTTCAAAACCTTCTTCAACAAAAAGTCTCTTTATTCTGTCTATCGTTCTTGCTCCAATTTGTAATATTGATGCAATATCTGAACTTTTCTTCTTATCCCCATAATCTCCTTGATCGCAGTTTAATAATATTAATGCATTACGAATAATCTGTGCACTACGTTTTCCTTTCTTTGTTAATTCAAGAAGCTCTATACGCTCTTCTTGTGTTAATGTTACTTTATACCTCATGTGTTTTTAACAAAGATATAAAAAATATATTTACCGTCAATAGTGAATTGATTTGACACTAGTTTATAATCGTGTTGATATTTTTTGTTTAACCACTAAGAACACTGTGGGTGGCACAAAGATCACAAGGTAAAATGAAAATAACTCTTTCTGAGCTTTGTGTAAACCTTTGTGATCCTTGTGGTTAATGACAACAACACCGCTCTAAACTAGAGCCTTTTATTATTAATAATCAGAACATTAATAAAGCAATATCATTGCGAAGGAGGTACGACTGCGACAACCTAATCTTTGGAAAAGATTTAATCATTTATTCTTCCTTAGTAAAGAAATAATAAATTGTATTTTACTTAATTTTTATATGATATTTAGAATTCAAATGAGTACAATATATAATAAATGAATATAAGTTTACGTTATCTAAGGGCAAATTGACCCAAAATGAAAGAAAACAACCCAACTACAGAAAACGAATCTTCACGTTTAAAAAGAAGAAAAAGAAAAATGCTAAGCCCTTATAAAAAAGGAAAATATTCAATCTCTAGATTGGATGAATACGAAGTATATCTCAATCATATTGAGTTACTAAGTAAAGGTGGGAATTTAGAAATTCAATAGATATTAATATTCTATTTTATTTTCTTTCTTTTCCCATTTTTGGAAGGCTTCTAGTGCAATATCACGAGCGCATTGCTCAAAAGGAATGCTGCGCTTTTCATCTGGTAACGGAATTTCTTTGTAGATAAAAGAATCATCAAAACCTATATTGGTTGCATCTTCTTGATTGCAACCATAATATACTTTATCAGGTCTTGCCCAATAAATGGCACCTAAACACATAGGGCAAGGTTCACATGAAGTATAAATTGTGCAACCATCTAACTGAAAAGAATTTAAGTTTTTACATGCATCACGAATTGCTGTAACTTCAGCATGTGCCGTTGGATCATTAGTAGAAGTGACTTTATTATTACCACGTCCAATAATTTTTCCGCCTTTAACTACAACACAACCAAACGGACCACCTTCATTCGCATCCATACCTTTAATAGCTGCTATAACGGCTTCACTCATAAATTTTTCATTCTCTAAAGTAGGCGGAGCAGGAGCTAGATTATTATCTTCTAGAGCTTTTGCAGCTTCATCTATAAATTTTTTATTGAAATTGTTACACATAAAATTTAATTTTTATTAAAATTAAATAAATTCTAAAAAACAAGTACCAAATTCAATGTTTGTAACATTTACAACTTCTCTTTTTGGAATTTGCCTTTTGAGATTTGTTTTTAAAAACTTCCTGTCATATCTTCGGGCTTTACCCATTCATCATATTGCGCTTCGGTAACATATCCTAAACGGATGGCTTCTTCCTTTAGGGTTGTGCCATTTTGGTGTGCCGTATTTGCAATTTCTGCAGCTTTATAATAGCCGATTTTTGTATTTAAAGCGGTTACTAACATTAATGAATTGTTTAATAATTCAACTACTTTTTTATGATTTACTTCGATACCTGTAGCGCAATTGTCGTTAAATGAAATGCAAGCGTCACCGAGTAAGCGGGCAGATTGTAAAAAATTGGCTGCCATCATTGGTTTAAATACATTGAGTTCATAATGACCTTGCATACCGCCAACTGCAATTGCAACATCATTGCCCATAATTTGGGCGCAAACCATGGTTAAGGCTTCTGCTTGAGTTGGATTTACTTTTCCGGGCATGATAGAAGATCCCGGCTCGTTAGCAGGAATGATCAATTCGCCAATACCAGACCGGGGTCCGGAAGCCATCATTCTGATATCATGGGCAATTTTATTTAATGATACAGCCAATTGTTTTAAGGCTCCATGTGATTCGACTATAGCATCGTGTGCAGCCAAAGCTTCAAATTTATTTTCGGCAGTAATAAATGGTAAGCCTGTAAATTCTGCAATTTTTTGAGCAACCAATATATCATAACCTTTCGGCGTATTTAACCCGGTGCCAACAGCAGTTCCACCCAAAGCTAATTCTGAAAGGTGTGCTAATGTATTTTTTAAGGCTTTTAGCCCGTGATCTAATTGAGAAACATAGCCTGAAAATTCTTGCCCTACAGTCAGTGGAGTTGCATCCATCAAGTGGGTACGCCCGATCTTAACAATATCTTTAAATGCTATTGATTTAGCATGTAATGTATGCCGTAATTTTTCAATATAGGGAATTGTATTTTCTACAAGCATTTTATAGCAAGCAATATGCATTCCTGTTGGGAATGTATCGTTTGAGGATTGCGATTTATTTACATCATCATTAGGTTGAATAGTTTTTTCACCTTCGCCAATTACATTTCCGGCCATTTCATGAGCACGATTGGCTATAACCTCATTGACATTCATATTGCTTTGCGTACCTGAACCTGTTTGCCAGATAACTAATGGAAATTGATCATCGTGTTTTCCATCTAAAATTTCATCACAAACAGCTGAAATTAAATCACGTTTGCCTTCAGTTAAAATACCTAGTTCACAATTTGCATATGCAGCAGCTTTTTTAAGATAGGCAAACCCATACACAATCTCTAAAGGCATTGAAGCAGGATCACCTATTTTAAAGTTATTTCGTGAACGCTGGGTTTGTGCTCCCCAATAGCTGGCAGCAGGGACTTCTACTTTACCCATTGTATCTTTTTCTATTCTATATTTCATTATTTGTATAGTGTTAGTATCTACACAAAGGTACTAAATTATTGTTGCTTCATAAAAGATATTAGACCGCTTTGCTGTTAGATATTAGACATTAGACCATTCTTTTATAGGTGTGATGATTAGGGTTCTGCATCAATATTTTACAAGTAATTTTTACTAACCTTTCTCTTAGTACATAAAAAAAATAACTTACTCTTGATTCAAAGAGAGTTATTTAAATATCATGGGTTGAAAACCTTAATTTAATGACATTGGGCTTGCCTAGATCCTGCTGGCAGGGGATGGTCAACTTCAAGAAATTTTTATTACTGGCCGTTCTTTATTTATGAACTTTCTAGTGTTTTTGGATAGTTTTAAATATTGTTGGTAAATGGTATTAGTTAGTATTTATCCACCAAATTCTTCACCACCGCCGTTATTATAACTACGTTGACGTTCTCTTTTCTTTTTTTGATTGAATCTGTAAGTAAATGAAAGATTAAAACTACGTTCTCTCCATTGAAACTCACTTGTTCCTGTAAAGAACTCTGGGACAAATATTTCTGTTTGCATTTTTCTTGAGTTAAATACATCGCTTATAGTAAAGGCTAATGAAGCTTTCTCCTTAAAAAGGTCTTTACTAAAAGCCAAATTAGTTGAAAAGATACCTTTTCTTTTATTTTGAGCATTTTCACTTGGTCCTCGATAAGATAAACGTGTTTGCCAATCAATTTTACCGGGCAATGTTATTTTATTATTTAGTCTGATGAACCAGCTGGTATTATCTGCATCAAAATTTTGACCATTATAATCTCCTTTAGTAATAGATTTGAATAGGTTGAAATCACCATTCAAGCGCCATTTTTTACTGGGATTATAGGTAAGTGTAAACTCGAATCCATACCTGCTATTACTTGCTAAATTTATAGGAGTTCTTCTAACCACAGGAACTTCTTGATTATTTAAAGTGACTGTTTCTCCTGTAGGTTCGCTAATAAAATTAAATGCATCGGTAGCATGTTGATAATAAATAGAAGAGTTCACCGTAAGTTTACCAAAGCGGTTTAAATAACCAATATCAAAAGCATTTGATATACTTGGGTCTAAATCTGGATTCCCTTGAAACAGATTCGTTGCACTAGACCGAGATGGAAAAGGATTGATAAAATAAGACCGAGGTCTTCTAATACGTCTGTTATAACCCAAGGTTATATTTTGATCCTCACTAATTTCGTATCCTAAATTAATGGTAGGAAAAAAATCGGCATAATTTTTTACTTCATGAACATTACTGGTTATTTGATCTATAGTAATTCGTGTAGCTTCTAATCGTAACCCGAATAGGTAAGAGAATTTTTTGAGTTTACTTCCATATTGTGAATAAACAGCATTGATATTTTCTTTAAAAATTAAACTATTACTTAAATCGGTATTTAACTCAAAAGCTCCGTTTTCAAAGAACTCAACTGTATAATCAGTATCTAATTCATTAAAATTACCTCGATAGCCAAATTCAAATTGACTTTTTTCTCCAATAGGCAATACATAATCTGTTTGTAACAAAATTCTTTCTTGATTTTCTAATGTTCTAACTCTTTCAGATTGAATACCATCTTGAGTGATCAAAGAATTTTCATCATCAGAACTGTTTTCATATTGAAAATCAAAAGTTAGCTTATGTCCGTCTGTTTTAAATTTTTTATCATAATTTACAGAATACTGTACAGTTCTATTGTCTTCCAACTCAGGATCAAGTCTTAAGCTTTCAGTTTTTAGACCATTTTCATCTATTTGAAATATAGTATTGGTATTATTACTTTCATTATTACTGTCTCTATAAAATACTGAAGTAGTTATTGATGCCGTTTTGTTAACATACCATTCTACGCCAAAATTTACATTGATTCCTTTTCGGATTCTGTCAAAAGTTCTATTTTCTTCTAAAAACGTACTTGGATCATTTCCATTTAAAAATTCTGTAAAATTGAATGAATTACCTGGAACTTCTCTATAATTATATCCAGATGTTGTAAAGAAATTAAAATCGCCTGTTCTGTAATTTAGATTACCGGAAATTCCTGCTGAATTTGGATACCCAATATTGGTTGTAATTGCACCATTTAAACCCTGTAGTTTGCTTCTGCGTAGTATAATGTTTAAAATTCCGGCAGTACCTTCTGCATCATATCTAGCTGATGGAGAGGTTATTACTTCAACCTTTTCAATAGCTTCTGCAGGTAGTTGGCGTAATGCATCTGTTGAATTTAAACCTACGAGTCCGGATGGTTTTCCATTGATAAGTATTCTTACATTATCATTTCCTCGTAAAGCGACATTACCTTCAACATCAACAGAAACTGAAGGAACATTGTCTAACACATCACTTACGGTACCACCTCTGACAGTCAAGTCTTTGCCAACATTATATATTTTTTTATCTAATCTAATTTCAACAGTAGTTTTTTCGGCAACAATCTCAATTTCATCAAGATTTTCACTATCAACTTCCAATGAAATAGTACCGAAATTGATATTTTCAGTTATTTTCTTATTAGGGATATGATATGTTTTAAAAGAAATAAATTCAACAGAAATATTATACATACCTCTTGCTACTTCAATATTGAATTCGCCTTTACTATCAGTAAGTCCGCCGGTAACTTTTTTGCTTCTTACAGATGTTAAGACTACTGTAGCATATTCTAATGGCTGCTGGGTTTCTTTATCAATTATTTTACCTGTAATTTGAAATTTAGGGATGGCTTTTTGCTGGGCACTAATAGTAAAACCAAAAAAAAGAAAAAGGACAACAATTTTTTTCATTGCTTATATTAAGGGTATGAACTCATCTTGGGTTTTATTATTAGCTGCAAAATCACTCCCGAACCCTCGGAATTGTCCTCTAATGAAGTGTTTTCTTCACATCGCCCCCTATTATGCTGCTCAAAAAATACTTCATTAGAGAACAAAAGCATCCCCGGAATCCTCAGGGTTGGCTTGAATACCATAACCTTAGAGTGAGTTCTATAATTAAGCGCGAATATACCAAACTAAAAAAATAATAACCCTCTATAAAAGCTTATTCATGTTAAATTATTCTTAAAAGACTTGGCATGAAGTAATTTTGTATATATAAACCTATTTTAGATCAAATATATAGCTCAATCTTAAATTAAAAAAAGAAGAATTATCTAGGTTTCTTTCAAAACGGAGCGCTTTAGGGAAATTAAAATTATAACCTGCCTCAACTTGAAAGCTATTTAAGTCTAAAGTTACCGGTAACTGTAGTTGAATATTACGAAGGTCATATTTTTCAAAAGATGCTATAATCATGTCAAGAGATGGTCTGTCAATACCCAGATTATCAATTCTAGAGGTGTCTATATTTTCGCTACCAAACTGAAAAGTGAGTAGGGGATTGAAAGTAATATTGGCATTGTCATTTAATTTAAATAGATCAATTTCGCCATATATATCAAAGCTATTTTGAAACCCTTGTCTTTTTCCAAAAAAGTAGGCCACATCTGCCGATACTCCAAAAGCACTATTTTTAGTTTCAGCACTTAGACTGCCATCAATACTGTTTTCGAAATCATCAGAATTGGTATTAGAAAAGATATATCTATTATAGCTTAGTTGATAACTAAAGTTTCTATGTTTACCAAAATGATTTCCATAACCTCCAGTTAGCGTAGTATAATCCCATTTCGGATCAAACTCACTATACAAGGCGCCTGAAATACCAAAGAAGACTCCATTAGAATGCTCATAAAAAACCTGAGTAGTTAAGCTATATTGGTTCAGACCTATATCGCGGCCTAAAAAATAAGTTTTATCATTAAAACCTATTGAAGCGTACAGTACTTGATATTTATTAAGTTGTTCAATATATGCTAATAAATTTTCACTATCAGAAAATATCAATTCTTCTATAATACTATCAATTTCTTTATCGGTTTCTTGATCACTTTGCGCTAATGAATCAAGACCAAATAATAATGTAATAAATGCAAATAATACAGTTTTTTTCAAATGCTTAAATTTTTATAACTAACTAATTTATTCTATCTGAATTAAGATTGTCTCTGACCAATCTTCTTAACCTTCTGATTAACCTTTTCCTGTCATGAATATCTCTACTATTTATAAACCTTCGTAATCTTATAGTTTGTTTTTTTGTTAAACTTCTTTTAAATTTCATTCTTTTATTACGAAGTAAACTTTTATTAACATCAATTACTGATCGTTGCTTTTTTGAAAGCGACTTTTTTAACAATTTAGATCTTTCATTACGCGTTAATGCTTTATTCCGCAATATTTTTTTTTGCTCAACAGTTAAATTGTTTTTAAAAGCAATCTTAGCCTCATCAATTAATACTTTTTGTTCAGCTAACATATCTTTTTGCTCTTTTGTTAAATGTTTAAGCACTTTTTTAGATTGTTCAGTATTCTGTCCTACAAAAGATGTAGCATTAAAAATTAATAATATCAATATTATTATATGCCAATTATTTTTAAGTATCATCACAATTTTTTCTTGATTTATACTATGACTATAAAAATGAGTAATGGTTTAATACCGTTACTAAGTTAAGCTAAAAAATAAAACTTATTTATTGGTCTCAAATGTAGTTAAAACTATGTACTTTAGTGTATTTCGCTTTAGCTTCTAAAAATTTTGACACGAATTTCACAGATTTACACGGATTTTCTCCTGAAGATTGCGCAGAATTTCGGAGATTTCTTTGTGTCCTCTGTGGTTAAACAGATACGAATTGTCATGAATTAATTGCCGTGATTTCACGAAGCAGACTTTCAGGTCTGCCAACCAAACCTAAGGACTTCCAGTTTATAGTGGTTTATTTGTCTACAATTATTTAAAAATTTTATTATAGATGTTTTTTAGATTTAAAAATATATAGTATTTTTGAAGTGAATTTATTAAGGTAATTATGGAATTTCAACAATTTATAGGATTTCTTATTTTTTTAACTGTTTTCACTATGGGGTTTTGGATGTTAATATTTTTATTAACTTTTGTTGTACCTTATTGGTTATTTGGTTCTTTTAAAGAAGGAATGAAATTAAGAAGAGAGGCGAAAAAGTTAAAAAAGTAATGGTCTTAAAGTTATAAATAAAAAAAAAGGGTTGGCATTTGACAACCCTTTTTTTTTATTTATAACTTTTCATCTTGTTTATCTTCCAACACATCTTTATTAACTTCTCTACCACGATCTCTTGAACTTCTTCTTTTCTGTTTAAATCTATAGGTAAATGATAAGTTAAAACGTTGATCATATCTTGTTCTTCTTAGCGTATTCGTATTTGCTTCAAATGATTGTGTAGAAAACCATTTAGAATTAAAAACATCTTTAACCCTAAAAGTTAAGGTTGCTTTCTTTTTAAATAGGCTTTTACTAATAGTTATATTGGCGAAATTTATAGCTTTTAGTGTTGTTAACTTATTTTTAATTGAAGATTGGTAGCCATGGTCTACTTTAAATCTCAATCCATTATTTAATGAAACTAACGCATAAGTTTGTGCATACAAAACCCAACTATTAAAATTATAAAGATTATCTATAGTATTAGAGATATCTAAATTATATGGGTTTATATAAGTGCCAAATCTTAAGCCTTTGAAAGGGCGGTAAGTCAAATCTATATCAACACCAATAATATTTTTATTTCCATTATTGATAGGAGTCCTTATAAAAATATCAGAACCATCTGCATTTTGACCGGCGTTTTGTATTACTGTTAAAAACGGATCTTTAGCATAATTAAGAAACACAGACGAAATTATCGATAGTTTTTCAAAATCTTTACCAAATGAGAATTCAACATAATCATTAAAGTATGAGTCTAAATCCGGGTTACCAATTGATTGAAAACGTTCACTACTTAAAGAAATAAAAGGATTTATTTGCGCTATAGACGGTCTGTTAATTCCTCTACTGTAATATAGAGATAGATAGCTACCACCTTCAAATTCATAATCTAAAGTTGCAGATGGAAATAGATTAGTATAATTTTTGGAAATGATATTGTTTGATGAATCTTCTCCGATAGAAATGTCAGTAGTTTCACTTCTTAGACCTAAAGAATATGATAAGTTGCCGTGCGAAGCACTATATTGCATGTAAAAAGCATGAATTTTTTCATCATAATTAACAACATCATTAAAACCGCCTATGGTTATAAAATCTCTTAATATTTCATCAAACTGACTTACTTTGAAGTCATTTTCGTATAGACGAAATGTACCTTTATATCCTGACTCTAGCTTTTTAGTATCACTAAAAGGTAACGTATAATCTAATTGAAATAAGAAATTGTCAAGATTTTGCTCTTTGTCTACTTTTTGATTTATACTTTCAGAGATAGGTATTATTGTACTTTCAATGATAGTTGCATTATTTTTAGAAACAGTATTGTCATATTTAAAATCAAAAGAAAGTTGATGACCATCATCATTGAATTTTGTGGTATAATTTAAAAATAGTTCAATTCTTGAATCATCATCAAAATCTCCTACATTTCTATTGGCTGATCTTTCTAAAGTGTTAGTAGCGTCAAAGTCATCTAAACCTAAGGTTGAAATAAAGTTTTTATTATTTGTGTTAATAAGCAATGAAGTAGTTAATGTATTATTGTTATTGATATAAAAATCACTACCTAAACTAAATAAGAAGCTATTTCGTTGGTTTTCATCTTTGCGAATTTCGTCATAAAAGCCTGTTACATTATCGTTATTATCAAAAATTGTTTGATCAATAGTTGTACGCCTGATTTTCTTTTCATTATTAAAACTTATGGTAGAAAAAATATTTATATTGTCAGTATTTTCATTTAAAAAAGTAGAAGCTCCGTTATTATCAGGTGTACCTAAGTGTAGATCGATTGAGCCACTTAGACCGGAACCTTTTCTTTTTTTTGTAACTATATTTAAAATTGCACCACCACCATCTGCACTGTATTTGGCAGAACGTGTAATAATTTCAACTTTTTCAATCGAATTAGAAGGAATAGTACTTAAAATATCAGTATTACTATCTAATCCAAATAAAGGTTTACCATCTATTAAAACAGTTGCACTTGCTCCTCTCATAATTACATTACCATCTTCATCAACTCTAACCGAAGGTGTATTATTTAAAACATCCATTGCATTACCTCCTCTGTTTACAATATCTTTAGAGGCGTTGTAGATCTTTTTATTGACCTTGAATTCTATCAATTTTTCTCGAGCAACAACTTCAACTTCATCTAAATTTTCAGCACTGAATAATAGTTGAACATTCCCTAAATTGGTATCTTGCTTTAATTCTCTATTAATAAATTCTTTTGGAGTATAAGAAAGGAATTCTATTTTTATAGTATAAATTCCTGAAGGAATCGACATGCTGAAATTACCTTTTTTATCAGACGTTGTACCTACAATTCCTTCATTATTTTTAAAAGAAATAGTCGCAAATTCAACAGTTTTTTTTGATATAGAGTCTATTATTTTACCGGTAACAGTAATTTTATTAGTGGTTGGCTCTTGACCATAGAAATAAACCCAAAAGAATAAGAAACCAATAAGTAGAATAATCTTTTTCAAACACATCGTTGGATTTTTATAGCGTGCGAATGTAAATGTTTTGACGGAATTAAAAAATAGCGTTTCTGGGTATTTTTATACCTACCCAAAAACCATAAATTGGCTTTAAAGAAGTTGTTTAATGTTCTCTGGAGGTCTTCCTAGAACAGCTTTATTACCTTTTATGACAATAGGTCTCTCTATTAATTTAGGATTATTACACATGGCTTCAATAATTTCATCATCATTTAACTCCTTACCTTTATAATTTTCTTTCCAGACGGCTTCATTTTTTCTAACCAATTGAATAGGAGTAAAGCCCAACATATTTAGAATTTCTTTGAGTTCTTTTATTGTTGGTGGATTATTCTGATAATCAACAATTTCAAAATTTTGATTAGAATTTTCTAAAAGCTCTAAACCTTGCCTGCTTTTACTGCAACGGGAATTGTGAAATATTTTCATACATTAAATTTTTTAAAGAGTTTTGCTAAACTATAAAAAATCAATAGAATATTATAATAGTAGTGTCTGATTTAATTTTTTGTTATAAATAATATAATTTTGATTTTATTAAACTGCTAATTACAAATGAGTATCTTGTCTCTTAGGTCTTGAAGCGAAGCGATCTTAAGTCTTTTATCGGACTACAATATAATATAATTACCTTTGAAAAATTAAAAACTAAAAATGATAATTACCGACACTCACACCCACTTATATTCTGAACAATTTGATGAAGATAGAAATGAAATGATACAACGAGCATTAGATAATGGTATTTCTCGTTTTTTTATACCTGCCATAAATTCAAGTTATACAGAAGCAATGTTAAATCTGGAAAAAGATTTTCCAACACATGTTTTTTTAATGATGGGCTTGCATCCTACAAGTGTAAAAGAAAATTATCTGGATGAGTTGAGTTTAGTCAAAGAATGGATAGATAAAAGAAAATTCTATGCTGTAGGCGAAATAGGAATTGATTTGTATTGGGATAAAACATTTTTACAGCAGCAGCAAGATGCATTTAAGCAACAGATAGAATGGGCTAAGGAGAAGAATTTACCAATAGTGATCCACTGCCGTGAAGCATTTAACGAAATATTTGAAGTGTTAGAAGGTGTAAAAGATGATAAATTACGTGGTATTTTTCATTGCTTTACAGGTACATTAGATCAAGCGAAACGAGCGATAGATTTTAATATGAAATTAGGCATTGGTGGTGTGGTCACTTTTAAAAATGGTGGACTTGATAAATTTTTGAATGAAATTCCATTAGAACATATAGTTTTAGAAACCGATTCGCCTTATTTAGCACCTACTCCTTATCGCGGAAAGCGTAATGAAAGCAGTTATATTATAAATGTGTTGGATAAGTTGGTAGATATTTATAATTTAACGCCTCAGGAAATAGCCCATATAACCACAAATAATTCAAAGAAAGTTTTTGGAATTTGATAGCGTAACATATTATAAAACACCTATAGGAATGGCTCGTATTGTAGGTGATGATAATGGTATATCTTCAATTACGGTTGTTGATGGTACTGCTGAAACTTCAACTAAAATACCTGGTTGTTTACAAGATTGTGTTTTGCAATTAGATGAATATTTTCAAAATAAAAGAACGACATTTAGCTTAAAATTAAGCCCTCAAGGCACTAATTTTCAAAAAGAAGTTTGGAATGCGTTACAACAAATACCATATGCTGAAACAAGATCATATTTAAAACAGAGTGAAGCTATGGGAGATGTGAAAGCTATTAGAGCTGTGGCATCAGCAAATGGTAAAAATCCTATTTGGATTATTATTCCCTGTCATCGTGTTATTGGTAGTGATGGCTCACTTACAGGTTATGCCGGCGGTTTATGGCGTAAACGTTGGTTGTTAGAGCACGAAAACCCTCCGGAACAACAATCACTTTTTTAAAAACATTCTATTTGAATTAGAATTCTACTCAAGTAAAATTTAAACTATTTTTACCGTCAAAACGTTTGTACAATTGATGAAGGGAATTATATGCATATTTTTAATATTGATAGGATTTTCTTCTCATGCACAAAAGAGTTCTAAAAATTTTAGGATCAAGACAATACAAGTAGTTTCAGATACTATTCAAATTGATTCGGTGAGTATAAGTCCATATAATTTTAAAGTATTCAATCACTTAAAACAACAAATTGACACTACAGATTACAATGTAGATTTTGCCAAGGCACAATTGATCCTCAATAAGAAAAAATATCAAAACATTATTATTGAATATAATGCTTTACCGGAGTTTTTAACTAAAGTTTATACCAAGTTTGATAAAAATCTGATAGTACCAAAAGCCACTGATCTTTCTAGGCTGTACAGTGTAAAGAGTAGAGGTCAGAAAAATAGATTTATACCTTTTGATGGACTAAATACCAGTGGAAGTATCTCACGAGGATTGACCATTGGTAATAATCAAGACGCTGTAGTAAATTCGAATTTAGATCTACAAATTTCAGGCAATTTATCAGAAAAGGTAAAAATTAGAGCTTCTATAACAGATACTAATGTACCACTTCAAGAAAACGGATTTACACAACGATTAGATGAATTTGATAGGGTTTTTATCGAGTTATACAGTAAAAATTGGAGTGTAAAAGCCGGAGATATTGATTTTACGAATACTGAGAATTATTTTATGCGTTTTAATAAAAAAGTAGCCGGGGTTAAGTTAGATGCTGTTATTGATAAGGATGAGAGTGAAACTCGATTTTTTGCTTCAGGAGCATTGGTTAGAGGAGAGTTTGCTCGAAATACTTTTTTTGGACAAGAAGGCAATCAAGGACCATATAAGATTACAAGTTCCGATACTTTGGGAGAACAGTTCATTTTACTGATTTCCGGTAGTGAAACAGTATATGTAAATGGAATTCCGCTAAGAAGAGGAGAAAATAATGATTATATTATTGATTATAATACGGCTGAACTTATATTTAATCCGACATACCCTGTAACTGCTAATATGAGAATTACAGTTGAATACCAATTCTCAGAAAGAAATTATACCCGATTTGTTACCTATAACGGTGCTGAATATCAAACTGAAAAATTAAAAATAGGCATCAGTTTTTACAATGAGAATGATGCTAAAAATCAAACTTTACAGCAAGATTTGAATAATAATCAGAAAGAAATTTTATCTTTTGCCGGAGATGACGTCTCACAAATGGTTGTACCTTCAGCTTTTGCGGATGTATTTTCTGAAAATAAAATTTTATACAAAAAAGAATTACAGAACGGGATTGATACTTTTATATTTTCAAATGATCCTGATGATGATCTGTTCACCGTACGATTTACTTTTGTAGGTCAAAATAATGGTAATTATAATATACAAACTACCATAGCTTCTGGTAGAATATACGAATATATAGCTCCTATTGGTGGAGTGGCTCAAGGATTATACGAACCTATAGTACAGTTGATAGCGCCTAATAAATTACAGATAGCGGTTTTAAATGCTGACTATTCACCTAATAATAAGACAATTATTAGCTCTGAATTTGCATATAGCGATAATGATCTGAATTTATTTTCATCGTTTGATGATGGAAATAATCAAGGGTTTGCAGGTAAAATTAATTGGAAACAAACACTGTTAGATAAAACATGGAAGCTGAAAAGTGCTATAAACTACGAATATATAACTAAAAACTTTAAGACTATTGAACGTTTTAGAAATGTAGAATTTATAAGAGACTGGGATTTAGTGAATCCTTTGGGAGATCAGCAGTTCTTTACAACTTCATTATCATTTGAAAATGATGAGAAAGGTAACATCTCCTATACATTTGATCAATTGAATTTTAGTGAAAATTTTACAGGTAATAAACATAATTTTTTAGCAGATCTAAAACTGAATAACACCAAAATTAAAGCAAAAGGAAGTTTTTTAAACAATGATTCAGAAACATATAAAACGCAGTTTTCAAGATGGTATTCAAATGTAAATCATCATTTTAATAAAAGTTGGGTAGGTGTAAAGTTAAATGCAGAAAGTAATGAACGCAAAGATAAAAACACACAAATCATAGCTGATTTAAGCCATAAATTTTTAGAATATGAAGGCTATGTTGGAGTAGGAGATACTGCAAAGGTTTATGTGGAAATAGGTTATAATTACAGAACAACAGACAGTTTACAATTGAATAAATTACAACGAGTTAATGATGCAAACACCTACTTTTTAAGATCAAAATTAATACAAAATAAAACTGCAGATCTATCATTATTTATAAATTATAGAACAGTAGATAATGTTAACATTGCTGATGAAGAATCATTGAATTCACGTATTAGTTATAGACAGCAATTATTTAAGAATGCCATTTCTTTACAAACCGTATATGAGACCAGTTCAGGAACATTACCACAGCAAGAATTTAGTTATATTGAGGTAGACACAGGTTTGGGGTTTTATACATGGAACGACTATAATAATAATGGTATTCAGGAATTAGATGAATTTGAAATTGCTCAGTTTCAAGACGAAGCCAATTATGTACGGGTATTATTGCCTACAATTAATTTTATTAAGACCAATCAGAATAAGTTTAGTCAGTCATTGACTATACATCCGTCAAGTTGGGCTAATCAAAAAGGGTTTAAAAAACTACTATCGCATTTTACAAATCAATCCTTTATTTTAATTGATAGTAAGAAAGAAAGACTTGGTGCAGATTTTGATTTTAATCCTTTTGCTATTAAAGATAATGTACTGGCTTTAAATATGAATATAAAGAACAGCTTATTTTATAATAGAGGTAAACAAAAATACTCTACAACATATACTTATTTAAAGAGTAGAAATAAAACAGCTTTTTCAATTGGAGATCAAGAAAATAACCTCACCTCACATCAATTATTATTCAGTCATAAAAAGGGCAAATTTTGGTTGTTTGACGTCAAAGGAGCTGTTTCAAAAAATAGAACTGAATCTCAAAATTTTACAAGTAGAAATTTTTTATTAGATAATTATGAAATGAATCCCAAATTATCTTATTTATACAATAATAATTCAAGATTTGAAGTATTATATAACTTTAAAAATAAAGAAAATCAAGTTAACGGATTAGAAACATTACAATTGCATGATTTGGGTGTTAATTTTATATATGCTCGCAATCAAAAATTTTCAATCAATACATCATTAAATTATATTGTAAATAATTTTGAAGGCAATTTAAATTCTCCGGTTGCTTATCAAATGCTTGAGGGTTTACAACCGGGTACTAACTATACATGGAATTTAACTTTTCAAAAGAAAATTACTTCTTATTTAGATATCAATTTTAATTATTTAGGGAGAAAATCAGAAACTGCTAAAGCAGTACATACAGGTAATTTACAGTTGAGGGCGAGTTTTTAGATGTATAGCCTATAATTAGGCTTGTTTCTTAATTTAATTTCACCGTACTTCACTTACTTGTGCTGTCCCGAGGTTTCGGGAGTTTCAGTATCAATCGATATAGTTCAACCTGTGCTGAATTTATTTCAGTATTAAAACGAAACTATATCTTAACGATAAACTCAATCCCCAAAACCTTTACATTTAACTCACCTATTCCACGCAACCTTTTTTTGATTTTACATCTTGTTTTTGATACTATACCAAACATAAATATATTTGGTATTATTATTGATACTAAAACTGAATTAATCATTAAAATTAACTTATGAAAAAAATTGTTATTTCGATTATTACACTACTATTGTTCTCTACTATTATTTTCGCTCAAAGTGAAGAAAAACCAAGAGTTAAACAACACGAATTAAAAGCAAATGCATTTAATTTAATTGTTTTTAAAGCAGTAGATTTTTCTTATGAATATTTGATTGATTCTGAGTCGTCTGTTGGAGCATCACTATTATTCAACCTACAAGATCCTGATGATGATTCTTATGCTGATGGACCATATTACAATGAAAAATTTGCATTTACACCTTATTATAGACGTTATTTTTCTAGTAAACATGCTTGGGGTTTTTTTATAGACGCTTTTGGTATGTATAATGTTCAGAAAAATTATGATGGTTATTATGATTATAATAATAATGTTTATATCAATTCTTCTAATGAAGAATCAAATAATATTGCTTTTGGAATTGCTGTTGGAGCCAAGTTTGTAAGTAGAAACGGATTTATTTTTGAATTTTTTGGCGGAGCTGGAAGAAATATATATTCTTCAAATGAAGATTTTGCTACAGAAATTGTACCTAGATTAGGTGCTACTCTAGGTTATAGATTCTAAAAAAAAAGTAGCTGAAGCTGTCTTTTATGTCAGTTTGAGCCTTTCGACTCCACTCAAGGAGACAATTCGTTTAACCCGCATTATTCACGGGTTTTCGTTATGAAAAGTCAAAATACCAATAGATAAGGGAAGCGCAGGAGTTTTTATAAGAGGAATTGTTTACCCAATTTTGGGTTATAAAAATTTTGAGCATTTCC
>JAKISU010000022.1 GCA_021648445.1 Flavobacteriaceae bacterium | reverse complement strand
GAAGCAACCTCTGCAATGGATAGAAATACTGAAAAATTCACCATGAATTTGCTATCTAAACTAAAAAATGATATAGCTGTATTATTTATTTCTCATCGTTTACATACCTTAAAAAATATGGCTGATAAAATTTATGTGTTGGAAGATGGCGTCATAACCTCACAAGGGAATCATCAAAATTTATTAGAAACTTCTAATTTTTATAGCGAGTTTTGGGAAGAAATATATAATTAATTGCCACTTATAATTTGAATCTATTACTACTCTTTTTCCGTTCTTAACGGATTATTTTGTATTAAATCTATATACAAATTAATCTGTTTTTTAAGGTGTTTACGTTCAATAATTTTATCTAGAAAACCGTGCTCTAATAAAAACTCAGAACGTTGAAACCCTTCAGGTAATTCTTTACCGGTTGTGTCTTTTACAACTCTAGGTCCTGCAAAAGCAATTAAAGCATTAGGTTCAGCAATATTAATATCACCTAACATAGCGTACGAAGCTGTTGTTCCGCCGGTTGTTGGGTCGGTACATAAAGAAATATAAGGAATTTTTGCTTCAGACAATTGTGCCAATTTAGCAGAGGTTTTTACCAATTGCATCAAAGATAAAGAAGCTTCCATCATTCTGGCACCGCCTGATTTTGAGATCATTAAAAAAGGAATTTTCTTTTTAATAGCATAGTCTATAGCTCTGGCAATTTTTTCACCAACTACACTACCCATTGAGCCACCTATAAAAGCAAAATCCATTGCAGCAATTACCAAGTTTTTACCTAAAGATTCTCCAACAGCAGTTCTAACAGCATCTTTTAGGTTAGTTCTTTCTTGAGCATCTTTTAAACGATCAACATATTTTTTCTTATCAGTAAATTTAAGAGGGTCTTTAGATGTAATATTTGGATTTAGTTCTTTAAATTTATTATCATCAAATAAAATTTCAAAATACTCATTGCTACCAATTCTTACATGATATCCATCTTCAGGACTCACGTATTGATTTTCTTTTAACTCATCAGTATCAACAATTTTTCCACTAGGCGTTTTGTACCAAAGTCCTTTTGGAACATCTTTTTTCTCTTCGGTAGGAGTTTGAATTCCTTTGTCTTTTCTTTTAAACCAAGATGACATATGATATATATTTGGGTTGGCAAGTTAGTAAAAAAACAAAAATATACTAAAAAAAAAGACTGAATTAACAATCAAAATTATAATACATCTATACAGTTTAAATCTTTAAAGGCTTGCCTAAGTCTATTTTTAAATGTGATTTCGCCTTCACGCAACCATTTTCTAGGGTCGTAATATTTTTTATTTGGTACATCATTTCCTTCAGGGTTACCAATTTGGCTTTGTAAATATGCAGATTTATCAGCCATATAATCTCTGATTCCGGTCATAAAACCATATTGCAGATCAGTATCAATATTCATTTTTATGACACCATAGCCAATCGCTTCTCTTATTTCCTCTACAGTAGAACCAGAACCACCATGAAAAACAAAATCAATCGTGTTTTGAGCAACATTAAATTTATTAGAAACATATTCTTGTGAGTTTTTTAAAATCTTAGGAGTTAATTTTACATTACCCGGTTTATAAACGCCATGTACATTACCAAATGCAGCTGCTATGGTAAATTTATCACTCACTTTTTTTAATTCTTCATAAGCATAGGCAACTTCTTCGGGTTGTGTATATAATTTAGAGATATCAACATCTGAATTATCTACGCCATCTTCTTCACCACCTGTAATACCCAATTCAATTTCTAGGGTCATTCCCATTTTACTCATACGCTCTAAATACCTTTTACAAATTTCAATATTTTCTTCAATAGGTTCTTCAGACAAATCTATCATGTGAGAACTATACAATGGTTTACCTATTTCGGCAAAATGTTTTTCACCGGCATCTAATAAGCCGTCAATCCAAGGTAATAGTTTTTTTGCACAATGATCGGTATGTAAAATTACAGGAACACCATAGGCTTCTGCCATTAAATGTACATGTTTTGCACCAGCTATACCACCAACAATCGCTGCTTTTTGGTTTTCATTTGAAAGTCCTTTACCGGCATTAAAATGTGAACCACCATTAGAGAATTGTATAATTATCGGTGCATTCAACTCAGCAGCAGTTTCTAAAACACCATTAATAGTATTTGAGCCAATAACATTAACAGCAGGTAATGCAAAACTTTTTTCTTTAGCTAATTTAAAAATTTCTTGAACTTGGTCACCTACAGCAACTCCGGATTTTATATTATAAGTCATAATTCTTTGTGAGATTTAAAAAGGATAAAATTACTAAAATAAATACTATTGATAGTTAAAAAAAACGAAATCGTTATAGTTATATGAAGATATTCTTGTATTTGAAAAGAACTTTAGAAAGGATAATTAATTCCGATATTAAAAACAGCATTACCAAAATTATAATTTTGAAACCATTTGTTAGTAGAAGATAAATAAGGTTCATAGGTTTTAAAACCGGTATCAAATCGAAATACCAAAAAACTAAAATCATATCTAATACCAAATCCTGAACCGATAGCAATATCCTTTAAAGAAGAAAATCCATTGAACTTGCCTTTACTATTTGTGACAGTTGAGTTGGTAATATCCCAAATATTACCGGCATCTATAAAAAAAGCACTGTAAATACTATTTATAACTTTAAATCGATATTCTAAATTAGTAGTAAGTTTTAAACTACCGGTATTAAATTCTAGTGTGTTAAATTCTGAACCCGGACCAAGATCAAATGTTTTCCAAGCTCGTATATCATTTGAACCACCTGCCCTATAACTTCTACTGAATGGAATATCATCAGAATTTCCAAACGGAATTGCAGCTCCAATAAAACCTCTGTATACTAAAGAAGTATTAGAATTGATCCCCCAATATTTCTTATATTCAATTTCGGTTTTTAGGTATTGGGCAATTGGTAGCCCGAAAAGTTCTTTTCTGCCACTTTCAGCAGTTTCTTTAACAAATAAAGAAGTGACACTACCCGAAGAAATAATTCTTCCTGTAAAAGCAGAAAAGTTATTGTCATTAAAATTTTCTCTATTGTTATAATTATAAGCATAAGAAATTACAGGAACCAATACATCTTCAATTAATATATTTCTACGTTCGTCAACCTTTTGTACTTCTAAAAACTCCTCGGGATTAGTTATCTCAAAATTATTTACAGGGTTAAAAACACGTTCAATAAAACCTAAAATAGCAGTATTATCTAATTGTAACTCTGAGTTTTCTAATATTCCAGAAACTACATTCAATTTCTCATATTCTGAATTAAAAATATTAAAATAGTTTTCGATATTTTCATTATTAATATATTGTACGTTTAACAATTCAAACTTATGATTTGTCGTTGATAGACTCTGCCAAGTATAGTCTATACCACCGGTAATATTTTGCCGATCTAAACCAATATTACGTTGTAAATTTATACTTAAACCAATATTGGTTTTAGGCGTCATTCTTTTAGGAATAAATTTACTGGTATTACCCGGAAATAAAATTCTAGGAATTTTTAGAGTACTACTTATACCAATTTCCCAAGCATTAAAAAATTTAGAATCGTCTTTTGAAGTATTTAAAAAAGATCCTTGAAAAGACATTTCTAAAATCTCAGCACCTTTAAATATATTTCTGTTCAACCATGAAAATTTACCTAATATTCCTAAAGGCTTGATGTTTGATGAATAAATTTCAGTATCAAAACCCAGTGTATGTTTTTTTAAAGGAGTTAGATAAATATTAGTAGTTAATGATTTATCACCATTCTCTTGGTATTTAATATCAATTGAAGGTCTAAAATTTTGAAGTTCACGTAAATGTTTTCTAGTAAGATCTCGTTCTTTATCTTTATATATGCTATCAGGTTGTATTATAATTGCATTTGCTAGATATTTGGGGTTATATTTTAATTTTTTATTTGCATAAAAAGTATATCCCTTATAAGTTACAGAATCTTTTGGTTTTTGATTTTTAGTATTAAATGAAAAATCGGTGAATATATTTACTTTTTTTATCTTTTGAATTTTAAAAGGAGTGCTGTAAAGACTGTCATTTTCCTCTACAATTCTATTAGGAATTTTCAGTAAAATATTTTTATCTTGAGAAGCACTTAATGAATCTATCCAAAAACCGGCAATATTTCTACCAAAATGATAAATCCCTGAATTTCTATATAATTCAATAAGCCTGTTTTCTTCTTTTTCAAAATTCTTGTAATCTATCGAATTCCCTTTAATAATAAATGATTTTTCTTTGGTTGAATTGTATATCGAATCAAGTACTGGCGAATGAATAGAGGCAGTAATAGTATCAATAAAGTATTGATCTTTTGTAGTTATCAGATAATCTACTATTGATCTCTTATTGTCTTTTTTATGTTCTTTATAAGTAACATTGACATCAAAAAAACCTTTACTTATATAGTATTTATAAAGAGAGTTAACTGATTTTTTAATTTGAATACTATCAGAAATTACAGGAGGATTACCATTTTTCAAAAACCATCCGTTAATACCTGTATAAGATTTAGCCAGCGCATTCACTTGTTTTTCTGAAAAAAAATTAGTCAGTTTTTTTTCTTTTTTAGGAAGTTTTTTAAAACGGACTTTAAAATCAGGATTTCCCAAATTATATAAATGTAATGAAAATGGGAATCCTAATACTTTCTGGTTTGGTTTTTGTCTTAAAAAGCTGATGACTTCTTTCTTTAAAGTTTTTTTATCGTTTACAATTACTTTATTTTTTTCTAGTAAATATTTGCCATCAGGAACTCTCTTAGTTGCATCACATGAGATTATAATGAGAAATAAAATAAATACTATTATTTTAGCAAAATAGTTAAGCAATATGGTCTAAGTTTTAAATAAACGAAAATATTTAATATTAGTTGAATAATTCTAATTTTACGAATAATATTTTATTTTTTTATTGTCTTTAAATAATTATAAAAAGATTCATATCAACGAATTCATAGAATATCCTTAAGGTGAGTTCTAAAATTCATTTCTTTCAAAAAACAAAGGTAACAAATTAAGATGCAAGACATATTTTTTTTTGGAATAGCTTAGTTATCCGCCTGAGGCGGATTAACGAAGCAGATTATTTGTTACCTTTGTTCCCAAAGGGTTTCCATAGCTTTCCATATACTGCTCTAATTTTTTTTACATTATCTTAATAGTGTTTCAAAAATTTGTATTGTCTATAAAAAGCTCTGAAAATTTTGATGTGAATGAATTTTAGAACTCACCTTAAATGTTAAGCAAAAATCAATCCAAATTAATAACGTGTTTACGGCAAAAAAAGTACCGAGTACAATACCAATTGTTTGCAGCTGAAGGCATAAAGATTGTTAATGAATTACTTTCTTCAAATTATGAACTGAATAAATTGTTTTGTACTAAAGATTGTTCTGCATCATTCAAAAATTACGATCCACAAATAATATCTGAAAAAGAACTATCTAAAATAAGTAATTTATCATCACCTAATAAGGTGTTAGGTTTATTTAAAATTCCGAAACCTCCTAAAATTAAAGAAGAAGGGTTGGTTTTGGCTTTAGATGACATTAATGATCCGGGTAATTTGGGGACTATTATCAGATTAAGTGATTGGTTTAGAGTTTCACATATAGTATGTTCGAAAAATACAGTTGATTGTTATAATTCAAAAGTAGTGCAAGCAACTATGGGCTCTTTAGCTAGAACATCAATTACTTATACAGATTTGGAAATATTTTTAAAAGAAACTCAACTACCAATTTATGGAGCCGTAATGGATGGAGTCAAAGTGTATTCAAGTAAGCTACAACAAAATGCGGTTTTAGTTATGGGTAATGAATCTAACGGGATGTCAAAAATAATAGAATCATTAATAAATACTAAAATTACAATTCCCAAATTTAGTAAATCAACTGTAACTGAAAGTTTGAATGTAGCTACAGCTACTGCAATTTTATTAAATGAATTTAGAAGAAGATGAACCTGTTCTGGGTTTCGAGTTCAAAATTTTCTGAATAATGCTACTTATTGTCACAAAAAACGCAGAATTATTATAAACCTTCAAACTTCGGTCTTCCGTCTTCAAGCCAATAATGTAATGTTGAAAATGTGTTTTACTTTCAATCTAAGAAGGTAAATTTTAATGCCTAACAATTATTCAAAAGTAAAATTGATAAATATACCTCTAGTACCAAAATAGTCTATTGGCAAGGTCCAAGGACTTGAATCAATATTATCAGGTACAATTTCATTATTAATAGCAAATATACCTCGTATTGAGGGCGAAAATTTAAAATAATATAAGTATAAGTCAACACCTAAACCTACCTCATACATAAAATTATTTTTTTTCATTCTAAATTGCCCTTGAAAGTTATCATCAACATTATCTTGATTGCTTGAAAAATTAAAATCATAAGATAATCCACCAATAACAAAAGCACGCATATTATCTAATCTATTGGTACTAAATTTCAGTAATAAAGGCATTCTTAAATAAGTTCCTGGAACTTCACGAATTCGATCTCTATCAGTATCAGGAATATCAGGGTTATTAAAAGTTAATGTTTTTGTATTACTAGACAAGCCCGGTTCAAAACGTAAATTGATATTGTCATGTAATTTATAGTCAACTACCAAACCAACATTAAACCCAAAAGATTCTTCAATTGACACTAGATTATCAGTACCAGCATTAAGTGCTAACTGAGAATCGTTTAAACGTATTTTAAAACTTTTTTTGTTTAGACCTAAGTAATAACCAAAGTGTAATTGTTTTTTATCTTCATTAGGAAGGTATTCAACCCTTTCTTTTTTTTGTGCGATTACAGTACTACTGCATATAAAACATGCACAAATTATACATAAAAAAGCTTGTTTCATTTGCTTAATTTTTTTATTTTGTTGCTGTATAAATGGAGGCTGCTCCAAAAGTTAAGGGTTTGTTAGTTGCATTATTAAACCCATTTTTTTCTAAAATATTGTTGAACTGTTGACCATAAGGAAAAATAGCAGCAGATTGAGGTAAATATGTATATGCTCTTTTGTCTTTAGAAAAGAGTTTTCCTATAGTAGGGATGATATATTTTGAATAAAAATTAAAGATTTGTTTTACCGGAAATTTTTCAGGCTGAGAAGTTTCTAACACCACAAAAATACCATCAGTTTTTAATACACGATAAATTTCTTGAAGCCCTTTATCAAGATTTTCAAAATTTCGAACTCCAAAACCAACTGTTATAGCATCAAAACTATTATCCTCAAAAGGTAATTTTTCAGAATCACCTAATACCATATCGATCAATCCGTCAAGATTTTTATCTTTTACTTTTTTAATACCTATGTCAAGCATTCCTTTAGAGAGGTCTAAACCAGTAATCTTTTTAGGATTTAATTTAGAGAGCATAATTGCAAAATCACCGGTACCTGTAGCAATATCAAGAATAGTTTCTGGTTTTTTTTTTTCAACTATAGCTACCACTTTTTTTCGCCATTTTATATCTATACCAAATGTCATTATACGATTTAAAAAATCGTAATTATTAGATACATTGTCAAACATCTGGGCAACTTGCTCTTTTTTACTAAGTGCAGAATCTTTATATGGAGTAATTTTTTTAGACATCAAAAAAATAATTTTCGCAAAGATACATTTTCCGCTACTATATTTTCTTTTATAATAAAATTGGTTAAACACTTGACAAGCCCTATGTCGATATTGTATATTTGCACACATTTTTTAAAAGCAGAAACATATGAGAATGAAATTATCCCATTTTAAATTTGAATTACCTTCAGATTTATTAGCAGAATACCCTTCAGAACAAAGAGATGAAGCACGATTAATGGTGTTAGATAGAAAAACTGAAACTATTAAACATAAATTGTTTAAAGATTTAATTGATTATTTTGAAGAAGGTGATGTAATGGTATTTAACAATACGAAGGTATTTCCGGCAAGATTATATGGTAATAAAGAAAAAACAGGAGCTAGAATAGAAGTTTTTTTATTGAGAGAACTTAATAAAGAGAGTCGATTGTGGGACGTGCTAGTAGATCCTGCCCGTAAAATAAGAATTGGCAATAAATTATTTTTTGGTGAGAATGAAGATTTGGTTGCAGAAGTTATAGATAATACAACCTCTAGAGGTAGAACTTTACGGTTTTTATTTGATGGTAGCTACGAAGAGTTTAGAAAAAAGTTAAAAGAATTAGGTCAAACACCTTTACCTAAATATATTAAAAGAGATGCTGAACCTTTAGATATTGAAAGATATCAAACTATTTATGCCAAACATGAAGGAGCAGTAGCTGCACCTACTGCAGGTTTACATTTCTCTAAGCACTTATTAAAAAAATTAGAAATTAACGGAATTAATTTAGCAGAAATTACATTGCATGTTGGTTTAGGAACTTTTAATCCTGTTGAAGTAGAAGATCTATCAAAGCATAAAATGGATTCTGAACAGATTGATATTCCTGAAAATGCCGTTAAAATTGTAAATAATGCGTTAGATACTAAAAAAAGAATCTGTGCCGTAGGTACAACAGTGATGCGAACTTTTGAAAGTTCTGTATCTGCTAATCAGCGCTTAAAACCGTTTAGTGGATGGACTAACAAATTTCTTTTTCCGCCTCATGATTTTAGTATAGCAAATGCAATGATCACTAATTTTCACACACCAAAATCAACATTGATGATGATGACCTCTGCTTTTGCCGGGCATGATTTTTTAAAGCACGCTTATGCTGAAGCCATCAAAGAAAAGTACAATTTTTATTCTTATGGCGATGCTATGTTGATTATATAAATTTGTTTAGAATTCACAAAAACTAAAAGCCTTATAATTATGTAAGGCTTTTTTTGATTAAAGTTTTTATATCTTTACGACTTTTGGATAATTTTTTAACACTATTTACATGAAAAAAACACTACTTCTACTCTTTTTTTGTTATTCTTTAGTAATAGTTGCTCAGGTTACTAATGAAGGTCAACCTGCTAGTTGGTTATTGAAAACTGAACCTAATGTGCGAGCAATCTCTTTGACCAAAGTAGATATTAAAAAAATAAAATCAGAAGATGATATAAATGATAAAGTTAGAACAAAGCCCTATAGAATTGGTATTCCTCATAAAGTAAATCACGGATTAGATAATGCTGGAACTTGGTCACAACTTCCTAATGGAGACAGGATTTGGCGAATTTTATTTAACTCACAAGATGCGGTACATTTAAGTGTAATTTTTGATAAATTCTTTTTGCCTAAAGGCGGAAAAATTTATCTATATAATAACGACAGAACTGATTTGTTAGGTGCTTATACAGATACTCAAAATAATCTGAAGCAAGTGTTGGGAACGTGGTTTGTTAATGGAGATAAATTGTGGATAGAATATTTTGAACCTAAAAATGTTAAAGGACAAGGGAAATTAAATATAGCATCAGTTATTCACGGTTATAGATTAGGACATACCTATCAAAAAGGGTATCTAAATGATTTTCAAAAAGGATTAAATGATTCTGGAGATTGTAACCATGACGTGGATTGCCCGATTGGAGCGGATTTTGAGTCTGAAAAAAACCTCTTAAAAAAATCGGTAGCTTTTTTAAGTATGGGTAATGGATTTATATGTTCAGGCGGCTTAGTTAATAATACCGCTGAAGATAAAACCCCTTATTTTTTAACAGCTAATCATTGTTTTACTGACCCAGAAGGTATTGATTCTGATCCAGCGTTATATTCTATGCGTTTTAATTGGATAAGCCCTAATCCGGTTTGTGCAGCTATTACGAATAGTACTAATAGTCCAACTAATTTTACGATAAGCGGGTCAACTTTAAGAGCAAGAAATCAGAATTCTGATTTTATGTTGGTTCAAATTAATAGTGCCATTCCAGCTAATTGGGATATTACTTATGCTGGCTGGGATAAAAGTGATACTGACCCAACATTGGGAGTAGGTATTCATCACCCTCAAGGTGATATTATGAAAATATGTAGAGATGATACAGGTGCTGTAAAAAGCCCTAATGGTAATCCTACAGCTCAAACATGGGAGATTACTGGTGGCGCTGGGAATGGATGGGAATTGGGTGTAACTGAAGGGGGCTCTTCCGGTTCACCGCTCTTTGATCAAAATGGACGTGTAATAGGTCAGCTTTTTGGAGGTGCAGCAAAATGTGAAGATCCTCCAAATACTACTGTTGATAATGATGCATTCGATTATTACGGTAGATTTGGCGTTTCATGGGATGGTTCTACTGCAGCAACACGATTAAGAGATTGGTTAGACCCTTCAGCAACAAATCCGGATACTATTGATGCTTTAGAGAATGTATTAGCTATAAACGATGAAACTTTAGAAAGAAATATTACATTGTTTCCTAATCCAACCTCTGGAGCAATTCAGATTAAAATTAAAGAATGGATTAGCGATTTTGAATATGAAATATACAATACCCTTGGGCAAGTTTTAAGACTTAATAAACTACAAAATAATGAAATTATAGATTTAGGTAATTTACCTAGTGATGTCTATTTTATTAAGATTACAGAAATAGATACTAATAGAAGTGTTGTAAAGAAAATAGTTCTTGCTAAATAAAATTTTATTAAATTTGATTGATACTAAAAAAACAATAAAATGAAAAGAACACTTAAATTTTCCGTCGCTATTTTAATTATAATTAGTTCCTGTAGTGAAAATGAACAAGAAATGAATGTAATTCCTGAATCACAGGTTGAAAAAGAAAGTTTTCAAAAGTTTATTGAGAAAAAACTTTGTATTTCTCCAGAATTAGAATTCTTAATAAGAGATAACCAAACAGGTGAAATTTTAATAGAAAAATATAAAGATGAGCCATTTAATGTTAACAAAACAGCTGATTGTTGCCCATTTTATTTACCTCAAGTTAATCATGATGTTGATATTTGGCCATATGTTTTTGGAGGTGGTGTTTCAGGTGATATAAATAGTAATTTATTACAACCTGTTTTACAATATATTTTGAACGATTTTATTTATAATCAACAGCCTGCTGATAAACTCTTTTACCCTGATTCATTTATACAAGGTTCAAAGTATGATTTTTATTCAAGTAATGTAAACACACCTACACTCACACCAAGTGAAGTAAATAATTACGCCAAAGAAATTTTGTGTCAAATGCTTGGTATAAGGGATATTTATTATACAGGGCAATGTTATGTAGCACCTCCAATGGATATAGAAAACTCAAGAATATATAGTGCTAATGTTACTATCATTGATGGAACTGTTTGTAGTGGAATAGCAATTTATGGAGATTTTTATTTGGGTCACGAAGATTATTAGTAGTCTAATTTAATATAAAATATTTTTTCTAGAAACGCCTTGATTCTGATAAATATCAGAATCAAGGCGTTTCTTAACTAAAATGCTTAAACAAAAACAAGACATACGAGCATTAACAAAAGAACAACTTCGTATGTTTTTTATCGAAAATGGCGACAAATCTTTTCGTGGCAATCAAGTGTATGAATGGTTATGGCATAAAGCAACACATTCTTTTGATGATATGACCAACCTGTCAAAAGAAACTAGAACCATGCTTGAAGAAAATTTTGTGATCAATCATATTGAAGTTGACCAAATGCAACGCTCAAATGATGGTACTATAAAAAATGCTATAAAACTACATGATAGTTTAATTGTTGAATCGGTATTGATCCCTACCGAAACCAGAACTACAGCTTGTGTTTCTAGTCAGGTAGGTTGTAGTTTAGACTGTAATTTTTGTGCTACTGCCCGTTTAAAACGAATGCGTAATTTGAATCCCGATGAAATTTATGATCAAGTAGTGGCTATAGACCAACAAAGTCGACTTTATCACAATCATAAATTATCAAACATCGTTTTTATGGGTATGGGAGAGCCTTTATTGAATTATAAGAATGTATTAGATGCTATTGATAAAATTACTTCTGACGAAGGCTTGGGGATGTCGCCAAAACGAATTACACTTTCTACCGTTGGAATTCCTAAAATGATCAAGAAATTAGCTGATGATGAAGTGAAATTTAATTTGGCAGTTTCACTACACTCAGCAATTGATGAGGTACGCTCTAAAATGATGCCTATCAATGAAAAAAGTAATTTGGCAGAATTGTTAGAAGCCTTACAGTATTGGTATAATAAGACTAAAAAAATCATCACTTTTGAATATGTTATTTGGAAAGGAATTAACGATAAACAAAAAGATGCCAATGCGTTAGTTATGTATTGTAAACAAGTGTCTTCAAAAGTAAATTTGATTGAATATAATGCTATTGATGATGGTGAGTTTCAACAAGCAGCCAAAGAAGCAACTGCCATGTACGTAAAAACATTAGAGGCAAATAGAATTGTTGTCAATGTTCGCCGTAGTAGAGGTAAAGATATTGATGCTGCTTGTGGGCAATTGGCGAATAAAACTTCTTAGTTTTTGTTATTTCTGCGTAAGCAGGAATTCAGATTTACTTTTTTAGAAAATAAATAACTTTGTATGGATTTCCGCCTACGCGGAAATGACATTCATATTCCCTCCCTTTGGGAGGGTTAGGGTGGGATTTATTCCTCCAACAAATCATTAATAGCATCTAAATTTGGGGCTAAAATAATTTCAATACGTCTGTTTTTTGCTTTACCATAACTTGAAGAATTACTGGCTACAGGCATGTATTTGCTTCTACCGGCAGCTGTAATTTGCTCTGCACTAACATTGTTATTTACCAATATGCGTACAATGGCAGTAGCGCGTTTTGTAGATAGATCCCAATTATCAGTAACAGCATCTTTTCCACCATAAGGTACATTATCTGTATGTCCTTCAATTAAAACATCTATATCAGGATTTTGCTTCAAAACTCCCGCCAAATTGACAACTGCACTTTTTCCTTGACTACCCACTGCCCAGCTACCTGAACCAAACAATAATTTATTTTCCATAGAGACATATACTTTTCCGTTTTTGCGCTCTACAGTCAACCCTTTACCTTCAAAGCCTTGTAGAGCGGCAGATACCGCATCTTTTAAACGTTGCATAGCGGCTTCTTTAGCAGCAATCAAACCTTCTAATTCATCAACGCGTGCTGAACGTGATTTTAATTCATCTTGTAGTTTTTGTAAACGAGCACTTTCTGAAGCTAATTTGCTTTCTTTTTCCTGTAGTTGTACAAGTAATGCTCTATTCTGTTTCTCTTTTTCTGAGAGCTGCTCAGCACTCATTTCAGACAGATCATTATACTCTTTTTCTAAGGTGTTTTTTTTATTTTCTAATTGGTCAACGGAATTGGTAAGCTTCCCTTTTTCACTTGCTAGCTTGTCAATTTCTGATTGTAGTTTACGTCTACTTTCTTCTAATACTTTTTTCTTATCAATTAGATCTTGATTTTCACCAAATAACGATGAGTTATTGTCACTAAGCTTATTGTATTTTTCTTCTAATTCAGTATATACTTTTTTGGTAACGCAAGAAGTGGTAAGACTTAAAGTTAAGATGATTAAAAGCAGTTTTTTCATAAGGTATAAATTTAGTTTTGTTTTATTGTTGATGAAAAACACTAACAATAGTTTTGTGTTTTTTAGTTTGAGATTCTTCACTCTCCCGTTTACTCGAGATTCGTTCTGAATGACATTCTGCTGTCATTCAGAGGAAGGAACGACCGAAGAATCTATTTTTATTGGTGAATCTTCAGTGGCTTTCATTTAAATTCTATCTATGTAACGTTTCTTTGTAAATTATAGTGGTTTATAGTAATTAAACTTATGAACGAATAATTCACAAATTCAATTGGGCTTCTCCATCTCCAAACCTTTCTAAATGTTAATTAGATTCAAGATGGGCTATTTCTACCCCAATCGGACAATGATCTGAATGTTTTGCTTCAGGTAAAATGTAGGCTCTTTTTAAACGCTCTTTTAAAGGTTCAGAAGCCATACAATAGTCAATTCGCCATCCTTTGTTGTTATTTCTGGCATTTGCTCTATAACTCCACCAACTATAATTATGTGGTGCGGTATTAAAATGCCTAAAAGTATCTATAAAACCACTATCAATAAACTTGCCAATCCATTCGCGTTCAACAGGTAAAAATCCTGAAACTCCTTTCATTTTAGGATTATGGATATCTATTTCTTCATGACAAATATTATAATCACCACAAATAACTAGGTTCGGAATTTCCTTTCTCAAGTTATTTATATACTCTTGAAATTCTGCCATATAATTGAGTTTAAAATTCAATCGGGCATCGTTAGTACCGGAAGGTAAGTACAGACTCATTATAGATATATCATCAAAATCTAAACGTAAATTACGTCCTTCAAAATCCATCGACTTAATACCTGTACCATATTCAACATGATTAGGTTTAATTTTAGATAGAACTGCTACACTGCTATATCCTTTCTTTTCAGCAGAAAACCAATAATGAAAAGGATAACCGGCTTGTTCAAAAACTTCCAATTCCAGTTGTTCTTTATGTGCTTTGGTTTCTTGAATACAGATCACATCTGGGTTTGCAGCTTGTAGCCAGTTTATAAATCCTTTTTTGAGTGCTGCTCTAATTCCGTTTACGTTGTATGAGATGATATTCATTATCCCCTTTTAATTTCCCCAAAGGGGAAAGATTTAATTTCTTAATAATAATTCCATTTCTAAAAGTCCTTTCCTTTGGAAAGGGTTTAGGGTAGGATATCCATTTCAGGTATATCTCCATCAATTAATAAATCGCCTTCAGTTGCATTTTTAATTTCTTCAACAGTAACTCCAGGAGCACGTTCTAATAATTTGAAACCTTTATCTGTGACCTCTAAAACTGCCAGATTGGTTACAATTTTTTTTACACAACCAACTCCTGTTAAAGGGAGTGAACATTTTTTAAGGAGTTTTGACTCACCTCGTTTATTCGTATGCATCATTGCTACAATAATATTGTCTGCTGAAGCAACTAGATCCATCGCACCACCCATTCCTTTTACCATTCTGCCGGGAATTTTCCAATTAGCAATATCACCATTTTGAGCAACTTCCATCGCGCCTAACACAGTTAACTGTACATGTTGTCCGCGAATCATAGCAAAGCTTGTTGCCGAATCAAAAATAGAGCCTCCATCTAAAACAGTTACGGTTTGTTTACCTGCATTTATCATGTCAGCATCTTCTTCACCTTCAAATGGGAAAGGACCCATACCTAACAAACCATTTTCACTTTGAAATTCTATATCAATTCCTTGAGGAATATAATTTGCAACCAAGGTAGGGATACCAATTCCTAAATTTACATACCAGCCATCTCTTAGTTCTTGGGCAATTCTTTTCGCGATTTCTTGTTTTGATAAAGCCATGATTTATGATTTACGAGTTACTGTACGTTGTTCAATACGCTTTTCATAATCTTTTCCTTGAAAAATACGTTGTACAAAAATTCCGGAGGTATGAATTTGATTAGGGTCTAATTCTCCTACAGGTACCAATTCTTCAACTTCAGCAACCGTAATTTGACCTGCCATTGCCATCATCGGATTAAAATTACGAGCGGTACCTTTATAAATTAAATTGCCGGCAGTATCGCCTTTCCAAGCTTTTACAAAAGCAAATGAAGGTTTGAAAGCATGTTCTAGCACATACATTTTACCATTGAATTCGCGCGTTTCTTTTCCTTCAGCAACTTCGGTACCATAACCTGCAGGGGTATAAAAAGCAGGAATACCTGCACCTGTTGCTCTACATCGCTCAGCCAAAGTACCTTGAGGAATTAGATCAACTTCTAATTCGCCGCTTAACATCTGACGTTCAAACTCATCATTTTCACCTACATATGAGGAAATCATTTTTTTGATCTGACGTTTTTGTAATAATTGACCCAGACCAAAATCATCTACTCCTGCATTATTAGAAATACAAGTTAAATCTGTAATTTCTAATTTTACCAATTGTGTAATACTGTTTTCAGGAATACCACATAATCCAAATCCACCAAGCATAAAGGTCATACCGGATTCAACTCCCTTTAAAGCTTCTTCAACATTTTTAACAACTTTATTAATCATAGGCTATAATTTAAAATTCATCATCAATATTGCCAGTGCCTTCATCACCATTTTCTCCATTCTCTTTTTTGTATTTTTCACAATCTAATTCAATTTTTAAATTAGCAGGCTTGTCAAAAGGCTTTTTACTAATTTTAAGAGATTCATCAGCATAACATTTTTTCATATACAATCCCCAAATTGGCAATGCCATTGAGGCTCCTTGACCTCGTCCAATATCAACAAAATGAGTAGCTCTATCATCACCACCCACCCAAACTCCGGTAGTTAAATTAGGCACTATCCCCATAAACCAACCATCAGATTGATTTTGCGTAGTACCTGTTTTGCCCGCAATAGGGTTTTTAAATTTATAAGGATACCCTGACATAATACTATCAGGATATACACCGGCAGAACTACGTAAACGCTGACCTGAACCGGCGGTTGTAACGCCTTCTAGTAAATTAAGAATGATATAAGCAGATTCTTCACTTAATGCTTCCTTGGTTTTAGGTGTAAAGTCAGCTAGAACAGTGCCATTTTTATCTTCAATTCGAAGAATCATCATTGGCTCTACATACATCCCTTTATTTGCAAATGCACCATAAGCACCTACCATTTCATATAGGGTTAGATCTACACTTCCTAAAGCAATAGAAGGCACTTCTTGAATTTCACTTTTTATACCTAAATTTTGAGCAAGGCGGACTACATTTTTTGGTGTAGCCATATCTATCAATTGTGCAGTAATTACATTTACAGAATTTGCCAATGCATTTTTTAAGGTTTTCATGCCACCGTACTTACCATTTGAATTTTTAGGAACCCAATCTTTAGGCATACCATATTTTTCTTTAGGAATAGTATAAGGCGTATTTGGTAATTCATAACAAGGTGATAGTTGTAACTGATTTATAGCAGTAGCATATACAAACGGTTTAAATGTTGAACCTACCTGACGTGCTCCTTGTTTTACATGATCATACTGAAAATGTTTATAGTTAATTCCGCCAACCCATGCTTTTACATGACCTGTCTGTGGTTCAACCGAAAGTAAGCCCGCACGCATAAAGTGTTTGTAATACCTTATAGAATCTATTGGAGACATAATGGTATCGATATCACCTTTCCATGAAAATATTTTCATTGCAGTTTTGGTTTCGAAAGAGGTACGAATTTTTTTCTCTGAAATTCCTGCTTTTTTCATTCGTTTCCATCGATTTGAACGCTTCATAGCAGATTCCATGGTCTTTTTTATCTCTTTTTTGGTAAGCTCGTAAAATGGTGCTGTTCTATTACGTTTTTGTTGCATAAAAAATACACGCTGTAAATTAGATATGTGTTCTTTCATTGCTTCTTCAGCATATTTTTGCATACGAGAATCTAAGGTTACATATACTTTTAAACCATCTCTAAAAATATCGTAATCATCACCATTCGGTTTAGGGTTTTCTTTCACCCAACTTTTTAAAAAACCACGTAGATATTCTCTAAAATAGGTTGCTACACCAAAACTTGTATCTTCTTTATGGACGTCTAAATGCAATGGTAATTTCTGTAGAGAGTCTTTTACTTTTTCGGTTATAAAATCATACTTATTCATTTGACTTATCACAACATTACGTCGCTGTTGTACCATTTCTTCTCTTCTAAGAGGATTGTAAAGAGAGGAGTTTTTTAACATGCCAACAAGCATAGCAGCTTGTTCTTGAGTTAATTTTTTTGGTTCAACACCAAAATAAATACGTGAAGCAGAACGAATACCTACTCCCTGATTTAAGAAATCATATTTATTTAAATACATAGTGATGATCTCTTGTTTGGTATATTGGCGTTCTAAACGAACAGAAATCACATATTCTTTAAATTTTTGAATAATTCTTTGAGGTAAATTTTTTGATCCTTCACCATGAAATAATTGTTTTGCCAATTGTTGAGTAATTGTACTGGCACCACCTCTGCTACCTAAAAAAACAAAGGCTCTTATTGTTCCTCTTATATCAATACCTGAATGGTCATAAAAACGTACATCTTCAGTAGCAATTAATGCATTGATTAGATTTTCAGGAAGATCTTTATATTTAATTGGAGATCTATTTTCTTTAAAGTAACTACCTATGGTTTTATTATCTATAGAAATAACCTGAGTGGCGAGATTATTTTCAGGATTTTCTAATTCTTCAAATGTTGGAAGCTTACCAAATGCACCAAAAGAGGCTAGTAGAAAAATTAATATAATTATAGCGATGCCTCCAAAAAATATTCTCCAAATCCACTTGGTAAATTTTTTAAAAGCTATACTTTCTGATGATTTTTTAGTCATTTGTTGTTATTTTTTCAATTTGTAATCCTACATCGGTAATCCCTTCAAGAAAATCTATTCCGTTTGCTTCACCACCTTTACGCATTGCATGTTGTATAAAAATAGTATAAGTACCTGTAGTCGGAAAATTTACATCGGTTTTGTATTCTAACCGATTTTCTTTTAGATCGGTAAAACCAGTACCTAAAAACTTGCCTTCAGCATCTGCCATTTCATATTCTAAGGTGTCAACTATGCTTTTATTATCAGGAAAATCAATCCCTACAATTAAATATAAATTACTGTATTGATAATCATTATTATTTCTCAAATTAATATAAAGATTATTTTTTGAGATTGTGTCAATAGGGTTAAAGGTAAAATTAATGATAGAATCTTTATGCCATTGCGCTTTTGATATAGGTTTATAAGTGCTAAATACAGTTGTATCATTGCATGAAATAATACTTAATGAACTCATAATTATAATAAATAAGTTACGCATTTTTGCGAGTGTTTTTTCTTCTGTTATTACGTTTTTTTCTTCCTTTTCTTCGTTTATTTTTATCAAAACGAGTTAAGCTATCCTGACCTACAACATCCGTAAAGGAAGCATCATTATGACTTTCAAAGTTTAATTCAAAAGCAAAACTTTCTAAGCTTTCAACTTTTTTCTTTTGTTTGTTAATTTCAATAATTTCATTTACCTGATCAACCTTTAGTATTACCCAATGTATCGGATTATCTTTATAGGCATACCAAAATAAACCTTTAAAAATATCCATTTTTTGAAAGACGGCAGCACCTTTTTCAGTTTGTAGCCATGTGTCAGTTTTTGGGAAACCTTTTAGAGCATCAATATATGAGTCTAATTCATAATTTAAACAACATTTCAATTTGCCACATTGCCCTGCCAACTTTTGAGGGTTTAGTGATAACTGTTGGTATCTAGCTGATGAAGTACTTACCGATCTAAAATCGGTCAACCAAGTTGAGCAACACAATTCTCTACCACATGAACCAATACCTCCCAGGCGAGCAGCTTCTTGACGGAGGCCTACTTGTTTCATTTCAACCCTGATTCTAAAGGTTGAAGCCAGTTCTTTGATTAATAATCTAAAATCTACTCTTCCTTCGGCAGTGTAATAAAAAGTAGCTTTATTACCATCACCTTGATATTCAACGTCAGAAAGTTTCATCTGTAAACCTAAACGACTTATTATCAATCTAGATTTTCGCTGTAATTCTTGTTCATTATCTCTAGAGGCTGTCCATACATCTATATCTTTCTGTGAAGCTTTCCTATAAATTTGTTTTACTTCTTCACTATCAAAACCAACATTTTTTTTTCGCATTTGAATTTTAACCAACTCTCCGGTTAAAGAGATAGTACCAATATCATGTCCGGGAGAAGATTCTACAGCAATTACATCACCAATACTAATTGGTAAATTTTTAGCATTTTTTAAAAAATGTTTTCTACCATTTTTAAAACGGGCTTCTACAATGTCAAATTTAGATTGCCCGGTAGGTAAAGACATATTTGATAACCAATCAAAAACTGTTAGTTTATCACAGCTTCCTGTACCACAACTTCCATTGCTTTTACAACCTTTTGGGATGCCACTAGCATCTGTAGAGCAATTATTACAGCTCATAGTATGTTTGTATATTTTGAAATCAAGCTTCTAAAGAAGCTGATTGAAAATTCATAAATTATTTTATAATTTGTAAAGGTAATGATTCTTGACAAAAACAGAATTGCTAAATAATATTTTTCAAAAATAATAACGTTTCCGTTTTTAAACACTCCATATTCAAAAGGGTTCTATTATCTTTGTTAAATGCTTTTTAAAGACATCATTGATCAGATAACTGTAAAAAAACAATTAATTCATTCTGTTGAGAGTAATCGAATTCCGCATGCTCAATTATTTGTTGCTCCTAAGGGGACAGGTGCTTTGCCTTTAGCCATTGCTTATGCACAATATATATTATGTAATAATTCTGATGGCGAAAATATAACAGGAGATCATGCTTGTAACTTGAAATTCAATAAATTGGCACATCCTGATCTACACTTTGCATTTCCGGTAGCAACCACGAGTAATGTAAAAAGGCATCCGGTAAGTGACCTTTTTTTAGAAGAATGGCGACATTTTATAGCCAATAATCCTTACGGGGATGTATTAGATTGGTTTCAGCAATTAGGTATTGAAAACAAGCAAGGTCAAATAGGCGTTGATGAAGCAGAAGCCATTGTAAAAAAACTGTCCTTAAAAGCATATGAAGGAAATCATAAGATTCTGATTATTTGGATGGCTGAAAAAATGAATATAGCTGCATCTAATAAATTACTAAAGTTAATAGAAGAGCCACCTGAAAAGACCATTTTATTATTGATTACCGAAAATGAAGATCAAATTATTCAAACTATTTTATCACGTTGTCAAGTAATTAAATTATTTCCGCTAAGTGAAAATAATATCAAAAATGCTTTGATAGAAAGAGAACATATTTCTGAAAACGAAGCGATTAAAATTGCACATCAAGCTGATGGGAATTGGAATAAGGCAATTCAAATTTTACATCATTCGGCTAATGATGAACAATTTGAACAGTGGTTTATTACTTGGATTCGTACTGCATTTAGAGCAAAAGGTAATGCAGCCATCATTCAAGAATTGGTTACTTGGAGCGAAACCATTGCAGGAGCAGGCAGAGAAATTCAAAAAAGCTTTTTACATTATTGTTTGCAATTTTTCAGACAGGCCATGCTTAAAAATTATGCGGCAGATTCATTAGTTTTCTTAGAGCCAACTACTCCTAATTTTGACTTAGAAAAATTTGCTCCTTTTGTGCATAGTGCTAATATTATTGAGATTAACAAGGAACTAAACGAAGCAATCTATCATATTGAAAGAAATGGTAATGCTAAAATTATATTACTTGATCTATCAATAAAGTTAACAAGGTTATTGCACCAGAAGGAAAAAGTTTAATATTATACCTCATTAATGCATGATAAAAGCTTAATGCTTCAACACATAATAATAGATTGCCATAAAGTGTGAAAAACTCCCTAAAAGCACAAATACATGAAAAATAGCATGATTATACTTTATTTTTGGGATGCTATATAGAACTGCACCTACTGTATAGGAAATGCCACCTGCTAGTAGCCAATATAATCCGTTTAACGGTAAGTTTTCTATGAGTGGTTTAATAGCAAAAATAATAATCCAACCCATGGCAACATACGCAATGGTGGAAATTTTATCAAATCTACCTGTATAAAATAGTTTTAAAACAACTCCTAATATCGCAATTCCCCATGTAATTCCAAAAATGGTCCAACCTAACCAACCTTTTAAAGTAACCAATGTAAAAGGAGTATAGGTGCCTGCAATCAATATATAAATGGAAGCATGATCTAAAATATTTAGTTTATGTCGTAGGTTAGGACTTTTAGAATAGTGATATAATGTTGATGCAGAGTATAATACAATTAAGCTTGCTCCAAAAATGGTAAAACTAACAATGTGTCTTGCCGAGCCGTTATTACTTGCGTGGATTATCAATAACACCAGAGCAACAATACTCAATACTAAACCAATTGCATGGGTAATTACATTAATTTTTTCTTCGGTTGAATTATAATATGTTAAATGTTTATTTTTCATTAAACTGTTATTAGTAAAGATTGTATAATTTTTAAGAACACCTCTCAAACCCTTTGATAGAGTTAGATATTTGTTTATAACACCCTCCTTTATCCTCCCTCAAGGGAGGAATTCAATACAACTCCCTCTTTGAGGAGGACAGGGAGGTGTAACACAAATATTTTTCAGAATTAAATTTAACTTATAAATTTTAATCTTATGTCTTATAGCGAAGCGGTCTTAAGTCTTTTGTCTCTTTCCTTCCATATCATCAACCAACTCATTATAAATTATATTATATGCTTTTTGCTTCGTAGCTTCTAAATCATCTAGTGTCAATCCTTCAGTTTGTATAAAGGTATGGATTTTAACACGTAACTTTCCGGGCCAACCTCTAAAAAAAGCCCAGCCAAATTTTTTTTTAACATCGTAAAAGGTCATGGGCACAATAGGAATTTGATGTTCAATAGCCATACGAAAGGCTCCGTTTTTAAATTCGCTGAGAATGATATCTTCTGAAGGGACTAATCCTTCCGGAAAAATAATAATACTTAACCCTTGGCTTATTTTTTCCTTTGCGCTTATATACACCTCTTTTCTACTTTCGGCGTTACTTCTATCAACCAAAATACTGGTTTTTCTTGCTATGTAACCAAAAACAGGTATTTTTTTCACTTCTCTTTTCCCGACAAAAACAGCAGGGTTTTTTACAACTGCCAACATTAACATTATATCTATAAGTGAAGCATGGTTAGCAATAAACAGATAACTTTTATCGAGTTGTATTTCTTCTTTGGTTTCAATTACAGGTTTAAAGCCCATCACAAATAAGATGGTCTTGCCCCAAAAAATGGCAATTCTAAAAAAACTTTTGTAAAACCGATCGGTAGATATTACTATGATTAATATGGGAAGTACCGCTAATAACGAGAAAAATACCCAGCTATAAAACCATGCCCGCCAAAAAAAGCGAAAAATATTTTTAAAGAAATTCATAAGTGCCAAATGTAATAAAAATTAAACTCCAAATTCTAATTCCCAAATTCCAACGATAACATTTTTAGATTTGTTATTTGAGATTATAAATATGTATTTTTGTGCAAAATTCGTCATTGCGAGTGTAACGAAGCAATCTTTTCAACAGATTCCTTCACCTTGTTCGGAATGACGTATTATTAAAAAGATTTTATGGCTAGAATTTTAACAGGAGTACAAAGTACAGGAACACCACATTTAGGAAATTTATTAGGAGCTATTATACCAGCTATTGAAATGGCAAATGACCCTAAAAATGAAGCTTTTTTGTTTATTGCAGATATGCATACGCTAACACAGATCAAAGATGGTGCTGTTATTAAGTCTAATACCTATAGTACTGCTGCAACTTGGCTGGCATTTGGGTTAGATATTTCTAAAACGGTTTTTTACCGTCAAAGTGATATTCCTGAAGTAACAGAATTGGCTTGGTATTTAAGCTGTTTCTATCCATATCAGCGCTTGACTTTAGCGCATAGTTTTAAAGATAAATCCGATAGATTAGAAGATGTAAATGCTGGCTTATTTAGTTATCCAATGTTGATGGCAGCTGATATTTTATTGTACGATGCTGATATTGTACCTGTAGGGAAAGATCAATTACAACATTTAGAAATGTCACGTGATGTAGCTAATAGAGTTAATCATAAAATGGGAAATATTCTCATACCTCCGGAAGCTAAAGTTCAAGAACATACCATGTTGGTGCCAGGGACTGATGGTGAAAAGATGAGCAAATCGCGTAATAATGATATCAATTTGTTTTTGGATGATAAAAAATTACGAAAACAAATTATGAAAATCCAAACGGATAGCACGCCTCTTGAAAAACCCAAAAACCCTGATACTTGTAATTTATTTGCATTGTATAAATTAGTCGCTAATAAAGAACAAATTGCTGCAATGAAAGCTAATTATTTAGATGGAAATTACGGATACGGTCATGCCAAACAAGCCTTTTTTGAATTGTTAATTACAAAATATGCTAAGGAGCGTGAGTTGTATAATTATTATATGAATAATGTATCTGAAATAGATAAAGCCTTAGCTATTGGTACTGAAAAAGCGAAGAAAGTAGCACAGGAAGTGTTGGGGAGAGTGAGAGCGAAGTTAGGGTATTAATCCCACCCCTAAATCCCCTCCCTAAGGGATGGGACTTTTTTTATCATTCCTGTTCGCAGGAATGATAAAACTACGCCGCCGGATTAGGCATCAATGCATGCACCGCATTAATTTCATCAATAATTTCTTGAGATAACTCAATATTAATACTCTCAATATTTTCTTTAAGTTGAGGTATTTTAGTTGCTCCAATAATATTACTGGTTACAAATGGTAATTGATTTACAAAAGCCAATGATAATTGTGCTAATGTTAAATTGTGTTTTTGAGCAAGCGCAGCATACTTTTTAACTGCATTTACAGATTGCTCAGTTGTATATCTCAAACAAAAACTAGGGAATAAATTTGCCCGAGAATCTTTTGAAGTATTATTTAAATATTTGTCGCTTAGTATACCAAAGGCCAAAGGAGAATAGGTCAATAAGCCAATATTTTCACGTATTGAGATTTCTGAAAGTCCTGCTTCATATGTTCTATGCAATAATGAATAGGAATTTTGAAGTGTTAACATTCTTGGTAAATTCTTGGTTTTAGATTCTTCTAGATAACGCATCACGCCCCAAGGAGATTCATTTGAAAGTCCAACATGTCTAATTTTTCCTTGTTTTATAAATCCATCAAGCGTTTCTAAAATTTCAGCAAAGTTATCTTTCCATTGTGTTTCTATTTGGTATGGAAAATCTCGAACTCCGAAGCAATTTACCGGTCTTTCAGGCCAATGTAATTGATAGAGATCTATATAATCGGTTTGTAAACGTTGTAAACTTCCATGTATAGCTTCGGTAATAGCTTCTTTTGAAAAACCGGTACTTCTAATGTGAGAGGTATACGGTCCCGGACCACATATTTTACTAGCGAGAATAATCTTCTCTCTATTGCCTGTTTTTTTAAACCATGAACCTATAATTTTTTCAGTTGCACCATACGTTTCTGCTCTTGCAGGAACTGAATACATTTCGGCGGTATCTACAAAATTGACACCTTGTTCTAATGCATAGTCTAATTGTTCATGTGCTTCTGCTTCAGTATTTTGCTCACCGAAGGTCATGGTGCCCAAGCAGATTTTACTTATTTTGATATCGGTATGTGGTAGTGTGGTATATTTCATATTTTCTCGCAAAGGCGCTAAGACGCCAAGTATTTTTGTTTATCTTAAATTTAAAATTTTAAGCAAAAAAGCCAAACTTCGGTCTCCTGTCTCCCAGCTTCTAACTTAAAATAGCTTGGATACCCGGTAAGGTTTTGCCTTCTAACATTTCTAACATAGCACCTCCTCCAGTGGAAACATAACTTACTTTATCTGCAAAGCCAAATTGTTTTACGGCAGCAACAGAATCACCTCCGCCCACAAGCGAAAAAGCGCCTTCTTCAGTAGCATCGGCAATTGCATTTCCTAATTCTATAGTTCCTTTGGAAAATGCAGACATTTCAAAAACACCTAAAGGACCATTCCATAAAATAGTTTTTGATTCGGCTATAATGAATGAAAAACCTACATTGGTTTTTGGACCAACATCTAAACCCATCCATCCGTCAGGAATATCATTGGCAGGGAAAATTTGTGTATTTGCATCTTCACTAAAAGCATCAGCAGCAATCACATCAATAGGTAAATGAATTCTTGTATTTTTTTGTTTCGCTAAATTTAAAATGTCTTGAGCCAAGTCTAATTTATCATTTTCAATGAGTGAATCTCCTATTTTTCCGCCTTTCACTTTGATAAAAGTAAATGCCATTCCGCCGCCAATAATGATATTATCAACCTTATCTAAAATATTTTTTATTACATCTATTTTTGATGAAACTTTTGCACCACCAATAATAGCTGTAACGGGCTTTTCGCTTTCTTCCAATACTCTTTTAATGCTTATAATTTCTTTAACCAATAAATAACCAAAACATTTTTTATTCGGAAAAAACTGAGCAATAATTGCAGTGGAAGCATGTGCTCTATGAGCAGTACCAAATGCATCGTTTACATAAATATCTCCTAGTTTAGATAGTTGTTTGGCAAAAGCAAGATCTCCGGATTTTTCTTCTTCGTGAAAGCGTAAATTTTCTAATAATAATATTTCTCCGGGTTCTAATTCTGCGGAAGCTTTTTCAGCAATTTCACCCACACAATCTGTAGCAAATTTTATTTGTACACCAATAACTTCACTAACTTTTTCAATAATATGTTGTAGTGAAAATTTATTATCAACACCTTTTGGTCTTCCTAAATGTGACATTAGAATCACACTACCACCATCTTCTAAAATTTTAATTATAGTAGGTTTGGCAGCTTCAATCCGGGTAGTATCAGTAACTTGAAAATCATCGTTTAAAGGGACGTTAAAATCAACCCGAATCAATGCTTTTTTATCAGCAAAATTAAAATCATCAATAGTAATCATTAGCATAAATTTATAAAAGCTCAAAGATAAAGTTTCTAAGATAGTGTATGCAAGGAAACAGATGATTTTTACATTATCACTCTGTAGAATTTTGTAGGGTTAAAATTATAGAATACTTACAAGGTTTCCTGTTTCGTATAGGCTTCAGCAGACAAATAAAAAAATTCTTGAAACCGACTATCCCCGAGATCCGTCCGGCACGGGCGGGCAAGCCGTCAGGGAATTCTTTTGAGTAAAAATCTTACAGGAATACTTTTTTAAAAATTTATTTGCTTTTTCACTATAATTGCATCATTGTTGACAAAGGGTGTAGGCATCATTGTGTTGGTTCTAGGTTTGATATAATATAGAGGTTCAACATTAAAAAGAGTGCTTTCTAACAAATCAAAAGATATTTCATACAACGATAATGATAATTTTTCTTCTTTTGATATTGAAAATTTAATTTTTAAACTTTCATCATCACCAATAATATAATGGCTTAAAACTCTTTTGCTTTTTTTAAGACCTGTTTCAAATACGAAATCATATCCTTTTTTCTTTGCTAAATTAACGCCATTTACACTAAATGTTTTGAATGAAAGATCATTTTTTGTAAATAATTCAATTCGGTTGGCTTTTCGTTGAGACGTAATTGAAAAATGAACAATTCTATCATTATTAATGATTGTATCTGAAATAACATCAATAACAGGTTGTGCTATATTTTTAACATCCGTTTTTTTATGGAGTCTTATACTGCTTCCATATTTACTAGAAGAGGTAACGCTATCAAATCTGCCTTTTGTTGGATTTTCACCTAAAAATTGCTGTGTAAATTCATCTATATTTTTATCATAACTTGCCCAATGAGCTTCATTTTTATCAGTATCAAGGATATACAGAATACTATTAGGTTGTTTTCTGTCTTCGTTATAACCTGATTTAAATGATGCCGATATAAAGATTATCATAGCTAGTACTAAAAAGAGCTGACCTAGCCTCTTATTATTTCCATAAGCTGAAAAAATAGGAATTAATAATCCGAAAATCAAAACAATAAAAGTTGTACTAACGATTAAAATTTTTAAACCTAAGCCTATAGGAAACATTTGAATCATAGGAACAAAAAGTATTAACACAGGAATGGAAAATAATGTTAATAATAATTGGTTGTTTTGAGGGTGTTTCTTAGAAAACAGGAGTATTGTTAAAGAAGTAATACCATAAAGTGCTGCAATTATAAAATACCCAGCACCTTTTAAATAGATTGCAATGGCAATATTAATAAGTATCCAAATAAAAATAGGTGCAATGGCTAAGTCAGTCGTTTTAGCTTTTTTGAAATATTTGGAATAAATTAAAAAAGAGATTGCTAGTGTTAAAGCAGAAAAAGCGGCAATATATAAATGACCATTATAAGTGAAGCCATGTTGAATGTCATTATATTGTGGATGAAATATTTTTAATAATTTCCATCCGTAAACCGCAAATAATCCTGAAATTAGTAGAGATAGTAAAAAAGGAATAAACCCTGAAAATATTTGTTTAATATGTATCTTATGCTGAGAAATGCCATAAAATACCAATCCTAAAAACAATAGAATTACTATAACCAATAAGGGTAAAATCCATGAAAAAGGATAATATACCATTCCGATAATAGGCATGTTAAAATAAACATAGTCGGTATCAGATTTTAAACTGGTTAAATCGGCATCTGCAAAATAATTTAATAAAGGCATTAAATAAGTGCCTTGATGTTCTAATGTATTTCTATCTAATCTTTCGTAGTTATCTTGAGCGGTATGATAATCGAAATGATCATCAATTAGCGCAAAATTGAATCCATCAATATCACCATCTTCTCTAAAAATAGTAAGATCTGTGTCATTAGGCAACATTTTATAAATGCTGTACATGAGTGAGGTTGCTACCGGATAGTCAGGATTCGCTTTTCTAAATTGCTGAATAAGATTTTTATTACCGCCATTGGTTTCTAACAGCATATAACTTGGACCACCACTACCACGAGCTTCAAAGTTAAGTACCAAACCGACATTTTTTGCCCAAGGATGATAATTTACAAAAGCATTAGCACCTAATAAACCTATTTCTTCAGCATCAGAAATTAAAATAATAATATCGTTTTTTGGTTGTTTATTATTTGCTAAAAAAGCACGAAGGCCTTCTAATATAGTTACAACACCACTTCCTGCATCGCTGGCACCCAATGATGAGCTTGGTGCAGAATCGTAATGAGAAAGTAATAATAATGCTTTACTACTATCTGTCCCTTTTATCTTAGCTAAAATATTTTGAGTTACAGCACTCTGACGATACGTTTTATTGATAGCGACTTGATGTTGGATTTCAGTTTTTAAACCTAATTGTTGTAATTGTTTTACAATATAATCTTTTACATTTTTATGATCTAATGAACCAACATAATGTGGTTTTTTGGTAATTTCTTTTAAATGAAGTAAGGCTCTTTCTGTTGAAAATTGGGTTAAAGGAGTAGAAGCATCACTTACTTTTTGAGGCATTAAAGACAAAAAACTAAAGGAAATTGTGGCGATAATAATTAAAAAGGAAATTGCTGAGGTATATTTTTTTGCAGGCATGATTAGAGGTTGAATTGACTTCCTATAAAAGGGATTACTAATATAATGCTTTTATTTTTAAGATTTTATTATTATATTTATCGAAACCAAAAGTTTAGATATGGCAATTAAAAGTTTTCAAGGACGTAGAAACCCACTCAAAAAGGACGAATTAAAACCAGCATTGGTTTCAGAATATATGACAGCAAAGTTGATTACATTTAGGCCAGATCAACCTATAGCCGAAGTAATGAATATCTTAATAAAAAATAAAATTTCAGGCGGACCTGTTGTAAATGAGAATAATGAATTATTGGGTATTATTTCTGAAGGCGATTGTATCAAACATATTTCTGAAAGCAGATATTATAATATACCGGTTGATAATGATACGGTTGAAAAACATATGGTAAAAAATGTGGAGACAATTGAGGGTAACTTAAATATTTTTGAAGCTGCAGAACAATTTTTAAAATCTAAAAGAAGACGTTTCCCTATAGTTGAAAACGGTAAATTATTGGGTCAAATAAGCCAAAAAGATATTTTAATTGCCGCTATGAATCAAAAAGGGAATAACTGGTAAGGCACTAATTTCACGAATTCTTACTAATTTTTGTTTTTAATCTAATATGACTATCGGATTACTTGCATAAGTGCTAGACATTTCGTATCTTACTGACTATAAATTAGTTAAGCATGAAGATTCGAGATTTTTTCAAGAGATTCCCCGATGAGACGAGTTGCAAGACTCATTT
>JAKISU010000170.1 GCA_021648445.1 Flavobacteriaceae bacterium | reverse complement strand
TCAATAAAAAATTGCCGAAGCAGATTGTTTGTTCTCTTTGTTCCCTGAAGGGTTTCCATAGCTTTCCATATACTGCCCTAAATTTTATTACATTATCTCGATAGTGTTTCAAAAATTTATATTGTCTATGAAAAGCTATGAAAATTTTGATGCGAATGAATTAATAGAGATGCCCATATACAGATTTTGAGATTACTAATTAATCATAAATCAAATATTTCGATCTAATTTTACGGAAATTATCTAAGTCTTGTTGCCAAGTCTTTCTTATTTCCTCAGCGATCATTCCGCTTTCAATTTGCTGACGTAGTTTTTTTGTCCCTGCAAGTTTGGTAAGGAATGGATTAAAGAAATTTTCTTTATCAGGAGTAGCATTATAAGCATCAATTAACCAGTTTAAGTTAAGCTTGCTCAATTCTTTATAATTTCTTAAATCTTGACCATAACACAATTCATCCTTAAATTTAGGATATTTGGCACCTTCATTTGCTTGAGGTGTAAAACTAAAAGGAAATTTTTCATTTGATAAATAAGGTGCACCAAATATTTGAAACTGCATTTCTGTGCCACGCCCGGCACTTACAGATGTTCCTTCAAATAGACAAAGGCTAGGGTATAGGTTAATAGCTTTGTCATTGGGTAAATTAGGCGAAGGCTTTATGGGTAAGCTATAAGATGTGCTATAAGTATAATTTTTTAATGGCATTACCATTAAATCACATTGTAACCCATCTTTTAACCATTTTTCACCATTTATCATTTGTGCATATTCACCAATGGTCATTCCATAAACTATAGGTATAGGATGCATACCAACAAAACTTTGATGTTTAATTTCTAATGTTGGTCCATCAATATAATGTCCATTTGGGTTTGGTCTATCTATAACAATTAATGGAATTTCCATTTCTGCAGAAGCTTCCATAACATAATGTAATGTTGAGATATAAGTATAAAACCGTACACCAACATCTTGAATGTCAAAAATAATGATATCAATACCTTTTAATTGTTCTTGAGTTGGTTTCCTGTTTTTTCCGTAAAGAGATGTAATTGACAGTCCGGTTTTTGGGTCTTTACCATCAGAAATATGTTCTCCCGCATCAGCCTTTCCTCTGAAGCCATGCTCGGGTGCAAAGACTTTTTTTACATCAACTTTCAACGAAATTAAGGTATCAATTAGGTGTGTAAAACCTTGATTTGAGTTTTGAACTACACTTGTTTGGTTTGCAACAACAGCTATAACTTTTTGTTGAAGTAAATATAAATAATCATCTGGGTAAGAAATAATTATAGGTTTAATGTTATCTTTATATGACAGGCTGTCATGCGTTAAATTTTGAGTTATTTTGGTGTTTTTGTGAGTTTTTGAATTCGAAGATTTATCTCCACAAGAAATCAATCCGAAAAGCAAAATAAAAACCCAAAAGAAATATGTATTTTTGAACTTAGAATAAATCATTACAACATTGAATTACGAGTTATATTTAGCCAAACGTATCATTACTGCTAAACAGTATAAAAGTAGTATATCTTCTCCAATAATAAAAATTGCAATAACTGCAATTGCTTTGGGTATAATTATTATGTTGATTACTATTTCATCTGTATTTGGACTACAATATAAAATTAAAGAAAAAATTTCAGGGTTTAGTGGCCATGTTCAAATTACAAATTATGAAGATAATAATTCTGAGATCACTATTACACCAATTTCCCTTGAACAGGAATTTTATCCTAACTTCACGAGTGTAGATGGTATTAAGAATGTACAAACTTTTGCAACTAAGGGTGGAATTATCAGAACAAAAACTGATTTTGAAGGTGTTATTTTTAAAGGAGTAGGTAGTGAATATGATTGGTCTTTTTTTAAATTATATTTAACGCAAGGCGATTTATTGAGTATTACTGATGAAAGATCTGACCTAGTACTGATATCTAAATTAACTGCAGATCGGCTCAATCTAAAGGTAAACGACACGTTTAATCTGTTTTTTATGAAAGATGATCCGTCAAAAGCACCTAATGTTCGCGTTTTTACTATAAGAGGTATTTATAGTTCAGGGTTTATAGATTTTGACGAAAATTATATATTAGGAGATATCAAACATATACAACGCCTTAATAAATGGAAACTAGATCAAGTAGGTGGTTTTGAAGTATTATTAGAAGATTTCGATAAGCTTGATGAAAAAGGAAATGAGATATATCAAGAAGTGTCCTCTACTTTAAATGCACAAACTATTTCAGAAAAATACCCTGCTATTTTTGATTGGTTGCAAATATTAGATACAAACATTATTGTAATTATCAGTATTATGATTTTGATTGCCGGTATCAATATGATAACTGCTTTATTGGTTTTAATTTTAGAACGAACTCAGATGATAGGTGTTCTAAAAGCTTTAGGAAGTTCAAATTGGAGCATTCGTAAAGTATTTTTATACAATGCAACTTATTTGATTGGCGTTGGTCTATTTTGGGGTAATTTAATTGGGATAGGTTTATTATTAATTCAAAAACACTTTGGTATTGTTAAATTAGACCCTGAAAATTATTATGTGAGTAAAGCACCGGTTTATCTTGGCATAGAATATATTTTACTATTGAATATCGGCACCTTACTTTTATGTCTTTTTATGTTATTAATTCCTTCATATATAGTTAGTAAAATAAGTCCTGTAAAAGCTATAAAATTTGACTAAATCACTTGTGTTTTTAGGAGATGAGAGCTAAATTAGTGAGTTATAAACCTATAAATACCCCGACGGCTTGCCCGGTCGGACGAGCCTCGGGGATAGTCGGTTTCAAGAATTTTTTTATTAAAAATATCGGAATTCTAAATGACGAAAAAACGAACAATAACGAAACATAAACCCATAAAATTGATTAAATTTGTACCTGAATTAAATTAAAGATTAAAAAACCTATTTTATTTTCCCTTAGGGGAAATGTCCGCCAGTGGCGGACAAAGGGGATTAAACATATATAAATGAAATACGATATCATAATTATAGGAAGTGGTCCGGGCGGATACGTAACAGCTATAAGAGCTTCACAATTAGGCTTTAAAGTTGCGGTTGTAGAAAAAGAAAATTTGGGCGGAATTTGTTTGAATTGGGGTTGTATTCCTACCAAAGCATTATTAAAAAGTGCTCAAGTGTATGATTATTTAAAACATGTAGATGCATACGGATTAAAAGCAAAGGAGATTGATAAAGATTTTACTGCAGTTGTACAACGCAGTCGTAATGTGGCTGATGGTATGAGTAAAGGAGTTCAGTTTTTAATGAAAAAAAATAAAATTGATGTCCTTGACGGATTAGGTAAAGTAAAACCGGGAAAAAAAGTTGATGTTACTGATAATAAAGGTAAAACAACTGAATATAGTGCAGATCATATCATTATTGCGACAGGAGCACGTTCACGTGAATTACCATTCTTACCTATAGATGGTAAAAAAGTGATAGGTTACCGTGAGGCGATGACTTTAGCAAAACAACCTAAAAAAATGATTGTAGTAGGCTCAGGTGCTATTGGTGTCGAATTTGCCTATTTCTATAATGCGATGGGTACTGAAGTTACTATTGTTGAGTTCTTACCAAATTTGGTGCCCTTAGAAGATATTGATGTTTCTAAACAGTTTGAACGTTCATTTAAAAAGTCGGGTATTAAAGTAATGACAAACTCAAGTGTTACTTCTGTTGATACTTCGGGTAATGGCATTAAAGCGACAGTTAAAACAAAGAAAGGCGAAGAAGTATTAGAGGCTGATGTCATATTATCTGCCGTTGGTATCAAAACCAATATTGAAAATATAGGATTGGAAGATGTAGGCATTGCCACAGATAAAGATAAAATTTTAGTGAATAGTTATTATCAAACCAATATACCGGGTTATTATGCTATTGGTGATGTAGTTGATGGTCCTGCATTGGCACATGTCGCTTCTGCGGAAGGAATTACTTGTGTAGAAAAAATTGGTGGGCTCAATCCTGAAGCGATAGATTATGGCAACGTACCGGGTTGTACCTATGCAACTCCTGAAATTGCAAGTGTCGGTATGACAGAGGCTGAAGCCAAAGAAGCAGGATATGAATTAAAGATTGGGAAGTTTCCATTTTCGGCATCAGGTAAAGCAAGTGCTGCAGGGACAACAGAAGGCTTTGTAAAAGTAATTTTTGACGCCAAATATGGTGAATGGTTAGGTTGCCACATGATTGGTGCCGGAGTAACCGATATGATTGCAGAAGCCGTATTAGGTAGAAAATTAGAAACAACAGGTCATGAAGTATTAAAAGCTATACATCCACATCCAACCATGAGCGAAGCGGTAATGGAAGCGGTTGCAGATGCTTACGATGAAGTGATCCATTTATAAAATTTAATCTAAAGAATTCCTCGAGGTTCTACCTCGGGGTTTCCGATTTCACCTTCCGCCTCAGGCGGAGAGAGGTCAAAACTTTCGGAGAAAGTTTTGGGTGAGGTGTAATAAGCATCCCGTTTTAAATCGAATAAGGTACATGTTTCTGAAAGACTTTCTTGCCTAGATTTACGGACTATAGTAATAATCCAAATCGGAAACCTGCCATCCAAGCAAAAACAACTTTTAAATCCCAATCGTATTTAAGTGTAATTACAAATAATCCAATTGTTATAAAAAGTAAAATTAGATATAACCCGCATTATTCACGGGTTTTCGTTATGAAAAGTCAAAATACCAATAGATAAGGGAAGCGCAGGAGTTTTTATAAGAGGAATTGTTTACCCAATTTTGGGTTATAAAAATTTTGAGCATTTCCT
>JAKISU010000169.1 GCA_021648445.1 Flavobacteriaceae bacterium | reverse complement strand
TTGCTTTTTTTGCAATAACAAAATACAACTTTTAAAACAGTTTTCCAATTTTAAATCACCTTAAAATATCAATAAAATCAATACTTAACAGTTTATTGAATGTGTTTTTCGGGGGATGGCTAATTAATTATAGACAAAATGAAACCGTATTTTGTAAAAACGCCAAGTTTAGTCCCGGTTTTATATCAACATCAAATTTGGAATTTTTCTTCTAAACAGAAAAACATATATCTTACTTTTGATGACGGTCCTACTCCAAAAATTACCGATTGGGTCTTAGATACCTTACAGCAATATAAAGCCAGTGCAACTTTTTTTTGTATTGGTGAAAATATTGAAGCACATCCAACTTTTTTTAAGAGAATTATTAATAATGGTCACTCCATAGGTAATCATACTTATAATCATCTTAACGGATGGAAAACATCAACTAAAGACTATGTAAGTTCTATTTTAAAAACAGAAGAAATAATTCAAAACTTAAAACCAGAAACCTCAAACCTCAAACCTCATCCCGATAGCTATCGGGACTCAAACTTCTTATTCCGCCCTCCTTACGGAAAAATTAAATCTTCACAAACAAAATCGTTACAAAAATTAGGCTATAAAATTATTATGTGGTCTGTTTTAAGTGCTGATTTTGACATAACCATTGATGCTGAAAAATGTCTTGATAATGTAATTAAAAACACACAAAACGGCAGTGTTATTGTTTTTCATGATAGTGAAAAAGCATTTGAAAAATTGAAAGTAGTATTACCTAAAGTTTTAGTACATTTTAGTAAAAAAGGATATAGCTTTAAGAGGATAAAGTAAGTTGTCATTCCTGCAAAAGCAGGAATCTCATGAATTAAAGCAGAATTATTATTGAGTAGATTCTTCTCCGAGTACTCGGGGTTCCACCTTCTGAATGACAGCACAATGTCATTCAGAGCGAAGTATAACGAAGCGAACCTGTCTGCCGGCAAAGGCTAGGTTACTTATTAGTAAGTCAGCGAAAATCTGCTCAATCAGCGTCATCTGCGTTCCATTTTATATTTTCCAAGTGAAATTTGTCGTACACCCGCTCGCAATGACGTTAGAAAAAACTATTTTTTCCTTAACTTAATGACATTGAGACAGAGCCTAGGGGAATTTTTTAGATTAATCCTGATAATTTATAATGATTGTCAGATTTTTTTGTTTTTAGAGTTGTTTTTGTACATTAGTAAATGTTTTTACACAAACATCCATACCGTCCCTTTATTCCTAAAAATGCTACCAAGTTAATTATTGGCACCTTACCTCCTCCCCGATTTTCACAAGATAAACTATTAGAAGGTGATGTTGATTTTTGTTATGGTAGTCGTAACGGATTATTATGGCCTGTTTTAGATAAAACTTGTGATTTAGACTTACTATTTGAAACCTCAGAAGAAGCAATTACACAGCGTAAAGATTTTTTAATAAATAAGAATATTGGTATTTGTGATATTGTTGATAGCTGTAAACGAGAAAAAATTGATGCTTCCGATTTAGGAATGAAAGATGTTAAACTTCGCGATTTAGTCAATTATCTAAAGCAATACCCTAAAATAGACACTTTACTTTTTATGGGAGGAAATTCCAAAAACGGACCAGAATATTTTTTTAGAAGACATCTAAAAGAATATAAATTAAGATTAGAACTTATCATAAATAAAGTACCTAGAATACATCAATTCAATTTAGAAGATAGAATTATAAAAACCGTTTCATTAACTGCACCATCAGGGTCAGCTAATAGAGCTATTGGAAGCATGTATATATATAAAGTCTTAAAACAACAAAACCCTAATTTCAATACTTTTGATTTTAGAGTTTTACAGTATACAGAACATTTTACTTAAGATTACAGTAATTTTATCCCTCTTTCTCTATATTGATCTAGAATTTTAGAATTTGGATCAAGTTCAGTTACTAGTGTATCTAGCGCGTTAATATCGCAAATTTTATACCTGTTAATGGTATTCAATTTTTCAGAGATTGTTAAAGAAACTAATCGTTTAGAGGCATTAATCATTGCTTTTTTCAATTGAGCAATTTCCCAATCTATTGCCGTAACACCTTCAACTAAGTCAAGATAACCTGTTCCTAAAAAGCAAATATCAGCTTTTATTTCAGATAAAATATTAATGGCACTTCCTCCTGTAGCTAACTGAGATCTTCTAGATAATTTTCCCCCAATAAAAATTACCTTATCATTTTCTGATACATTATTGAGTAATTCTATTGCCATAGGAAGACTTGAAGTAAAAATGGTAAGGTCTAAATTATGTGGAAGTAGTTTAGCTAATTCTAAATTAGTTGAACCTCCGCTAATAAGAACAACATCGCCTTTATTTAATAGAGAAATTCCTTTTTGAGCAATGATAGATTTACTACCCAATTCATAAATTTCCATATTTCGGTCTGAATAGATATTAAATCCATTTGAAACTGCGCCACCATGTACTTTCTTTAATTTTTTAAGCTTATCAAGCTCTTTTACATCTCTACGTACAGTATCCATAGAAACTTTTAAAATATTTGCCAAATCAGTTAATAAAACTCTATTATGAATGTGCACTTCATTCAAAATAATTTGATGTCGTTGTTTTTTTTCCAAAATAATAAATAAGTCTTTAACTATTTGTAATATTATAAAATATTGATCTAAAAAACAATTTTAATGCAATAAATTTAAGCAAATCTAATTAATTCATGCTGTATTTTTAACAAAATAGATTATTTGCAATATTTTTTTGCAATAAAATACAGCAAATTAAAATGTGTTTTGTATATTCGTTCCATACAAATATAAATTCTAACTCAAAATGGAAAAAAATTATTATCTATTTTCAACGCTCCTGATGGTGTTTTTTGTTCAAAGTTTATTTGCACAATCAATAACTATTTCGGGTACAGTTACTGAAAAAGGAAGTGGAAGCACATTACCTGGTGTAAGTGTGATCATTAAAGGAACTACTACGGGTAGTGTTACTGATTTTGATGGAAAATATTCCATTAATACAGAAAATTTTGAAAATAAACTTCTTGTTTTTAGTTTCCTCGGATACAAAACAGTTTCCGTAAAATTAACTGGCGAAAGTCAAACCATTGATATTGCATTAGAAGAAGATGCTACAGGTCTCGACGAAGTAGTTGTTATTGGCTCATCACTCACGCAATCAAGAAAGAAACTGGGTAATGCAATAACCACTGTTAAGTCAGAAGCTATGTTAAAAGCTTCTCCGGTGAATATAATCACTTCTATACAAGGAAAAGTACCTGGAGCTCAAATTACACAAAATTCGGGAGACCCTGCAGGGGGCTTTTCTATTAGGCTAAGAGGGCCAAGCACAATTGCAGGTTCTTCAGAACCACTTTATGTAGTAGACGGGGTAATAACCAGTAACCTAACAACAAATGTGACAAATTTAAATGTTAGTTCAGGAGATGCTGCTCCAGGTCAAAATAGAATGGTAGATATCAATCCTAATGATATTGAAAGTATTAATATACTAAACGGAGCAGCAGCAGCAGCAATATATGGATCAAGAGCATCAAACGGTGTTGTGATAATCACTACTAAAAAAGGTGGAAATACAAATGGTAAACCTGAATTCTTTTTTAAAACAACTTTTAACACAAGTGAACTAAGAAAAAAACTGGATCTCAATTTAAGAGGTGAGGAATTTGAAACCATACCCAATAGCACTTTAACGGGTAGATTATGGCCTATTTTTGGCTTTAACCCCGCCGATAATTCGTTAACTCCTTTTAGATTTCTATCATCTGATAAATTTAACACAACTAGATTTGATTACCAAGATCAAATTTTTCAAACAGGTTTAGGAACTGATAATTACTTTTCTATGCGTGGGGGAAATGATAAGATAAATTACATGGCATCTGTAGGTTATTTAAGTAATGAAGGTATTATAAGAAATACTAAATACAATAGATTGTCGGCAAGATTAAATTTTAGTCATAAAATAAATGATTGGATCTCTTATGATTTAGGCTTGTATTTTGCAAATAGCTCATCAGATGAAAAACCTGATGGCAATGTTTTTTGGAGTCCAATTAACTCTGTAAATATTACTAATAATAATTTTGACATTACTCGCAGAGATGCAAATGGAAACTTATTAGCCGTAGAACGTACCAGAGTAAATCCGCTTACTATTATAGAAGAATTTGATATTACACAAGACGTAAATCATTTTATTCCAAATCTACACCTTAAAATTAAACCGACGGATAAATTAACTATCGATCAAATAATAGGTGTTGATACTTATAAGCAAGAAGGTAATATTTTTATTCCTATTTATCCTTATGACAATGTGAATCCTGCCTATTTTAATGATGGCTATTTAGGAAACGCTACTGCAAATGTTTTTAACTGGAATTATGACATCAATGTAAGTTATGATACTGACCTCTCTGAAAATATCAATTCTAAAACTACTATTGGATATAGTTTTCAATCAAGTGAATTAGAGTTTAGGGGGGCTCAAGGAAGAGGTTTAGATACTTCAAATAACCCTACCATACCATTACAGTTTAATCCAATAGATACTAAATTAGAAATTTTTGGTTTTTTCTTACAAGAAACGCTATCTTATAAAGACGAATTCTTTTTAACCTTAGCTGGGCGTGTGGATGGTGCAACCAATTTTGACCCTGACAATAGATCTAATTTTTACCCAAAGGTATCAGGATCTTATGTACTTTCTATACTCAAACCATTTAGCTTTTCGGGAGTCAAAAATTCCATCACCTAAATTATCGTATTAATTGATTAATAATCAGTTATTTATATGTTATTAGTTTGGTGTTTTGAATACTATTTAGTATCTT
>JAKISU010000021.1 GCA_021648445.1 Flavobacteriaceae bacterium | reverse complement strand
GAGCTAAAGTGATTGATTTCCTTGATAATCAAATTTGGATAAATGATGAATTCGAAAATAGATTAACCGATAATTTCCAAATCATTAAACCCAATTTTTCGGGTTCCTATCTGTAATGAGTATATATAATTTGGGGTTGAATGTAACAAATTACTAACTTGTTCGTCGTAATGTTGTAATCAGATTATATTAAAAGCATCAAGAACCTAACCAAATGAAGCAAACTGATTTTTTAAATACAGTTTTACCTTTTAAAGATAAAGTGTTTAGACTGGCCAAAAGGCTACTTGTTTCAACAGATGAAGCTGAAGATGCAACACAAGAATTGTATTTAAAACTATGGAAGAATAAAAATAAGTTAGAGAACTATAATAATATTGAAGCTTTTGCAATGACCATGACCAAAAATTATTGTCTAGATCAATTAAAAGCAAAGCGTTCAAATAACCTGTCTATAGTTCATAGTAATTATAAAGACAATAATATATCGTTACAACGTGATATTGAATTAAAGGATAGTGTTTCTAAAGTGCATGAACTCATTGAGGCATTACCGGAAAAACAAAAATTGATCATACAATTAAGAGATGTTGAGAATTATGAATATGAAGAAATTGGCAAGATTCTTGACTTACAACCAACAGCAGTGCGTGTAGCATTGTCTAGAGCGAGAAAAACAATTAGAGAACAATTAATAAAACAACACAACTATGGAATTAGCTAACATAGAAAAACTCATTGAAAGATATGAAAATGCTGAAACTTCTTTAAAAGAAGAACAAATGCTAAAAGAATATTTTCAACAAGAAAATGTTCCTGCTCATTTGCTAGAATATAAAGCATATTTCAATTATTTTAGTGAAAGCAGTACTGAGCGTTATACTAAAACCCTTCCTGTAAAACCTAGAAGAACGAATTGGAAGTGGTTATCAGTAGCAGCTGCAGTAGTATTGATGGTTAGCATCTATTCCATTAATAAACCAGGTAAATTGAGTGTTGAAGAACGCCATGAAGCCGAACTAGCTTATCAAGAAACTCAAAAAGCTTTCCAACTCATATCTCAAAATCTAAATAAAGGGAATAATGTTGCAATAGCCGGATTACAAGAGTTTGGAAAAGCTCAAAATAAAGTATTTAAAACAAAAAAATAGAACTTATGAACACAATAAATAAAAATATAAAGATGAAAACTAAAACATTAATAATTGCCGTAGCATTGGCGGTATTACCATTATTCACTTTTGCGCAATCTGTATTCGATAAATTTGAAGATATGGATGATGTTTCAGCAGTTATTGTAAATGAACGTGCTTTTAAACTATTAACGCAGGTAGCGGGTGAAACGGATGATGCTAAAGATTATGTAAATATGGTTAGTAAATTAACTAGCTTAAAAGTATTTGCAACAGAAAAAGCTTCTATAGCAGCTGACATGAAAGCAAAAGTGAATGCGTATTTAAAATCAGCAAAATTATCTGAATTGATGCGTATAAAAGATAAAGAAGGCAATGTGAAGATTTATATCAAGGAAGGCAAAGATGCAGATCATGTAAGTGAACTGTTTATGTTTATAGAAGGGATCAGTAAACATATAGGCGGTGAAGAGCGTAAACCAGAAGCTGTAATTGTTTCAATTACCGGAGATATTGATTTGAATAATATATCTGAGTTGACAAAACAAATGAACATTAAAGGTGGTGAGCATCTGAAAAATGTAAAGAAAAAATAATAAAAATTTAAACTTATGAAGAAAGTTATAATTTATTTTGGAGCATTATTAATGCTAATAGTTAATATAGCATGTAGTAGTGAAGCATCGCTACAGAAGTATTATATAGATAGTCAAGAGAATAAAAACTTTATTTCTTTAGATGTACCCGCAAGTGTATTAAAATTAAAAGATAATGTAACGCCAGAGGAAGAAGAAGCCCTAGCATCACTTAAAAAGTTCAATATTTTAGCTTTTAAAAAGGACAATAACAATGATGCAGAATATACGCTGGAAAAACAAAAAGTAAAAACTATTTTAAAGAACTCTAAATTTAAAGAGTTAATGCGTATCAAAGATAAAGGCAGAAATATTGTTATAAAATATGAAGGTAGTGATGATTATATGGATGAAGTAATTATATATGCTTCTGATAAAGAACAAGGCTTTGCCTTAGTAAGAGTACTAGGAGATAAAATGAATCCTGCGAAAATAATGAAACTGGTAAATAGTATAAAAGATATAGATTCTGACGGATTTAAACAATTGGAAGGTCTATTTAAGATTAGATAATACAGAGAAGTCCTGGATTCGTAGCTTGCGTATTCAGGATTTTTTTTGATAATTTTTAAAAGTACCATCTTTATAAAAGATAATAATACGATCTATTTCAGTATTCTTAAGCTCATCATCAGAAATATTACTTGAAGTAGGAGTAGAGGAACTACCTTCAGGTTTTGGGAATGATCCTTTTCCATTTAACAGCCAATAAAGTTCTACGCCTTTAAACTCATCCAGTACTTTTAAAACAAAATCTAAACTAGGTCTATTTCTACCGGAGAGTAAATGTGAAATACTAGAACGCTGTACTTGAATTCTATCAGCAAATGTAGCAGCAGATAATTGATAATAATCCATTACTTTTTTTAACCTTTCCGAGAATTCTAAATTATTGATCATGATCAAAATATTATTTACAAATGTAATCAAATATACTGATATATATATGTAGATTAATTCAAATGTTAAAGTTTAATTTAATATTTTACTTTAAATAAACGTATTTATATAACTGATTATTAGTGTAATAAATGTTGCAATTAATTATGAATTACATTTGTAATTAAATTAGCTTTAATTATACAAAATTAGTATCAATTTTAATTTACATATGTAAACTTATTGACCTTTTTCAACAAATTCAAGTTTTAATTATTGGCTAATTTACCTTTAAGATTTCATGCCTTTTATTACATTTGCAGTATGGATCAACCAGGCATTTCTGATATTCTCAATTGGCATTCACAATATAAAGAACCAACATTATTTGGCAGACGAATTATATTTGACATGATTGCGCCAATTTTAAAAAATTTACCTAATTCATTTTATATTGAACAAATAGGAGGATCGTTTAATAAAATTCCCATTTATAAAGTTAGCATAGGCAATGGTAAAACTAAGGTGTTACTATGGTCACAAATGCATGGCAATGAAAGCACCGGTACCAAAGCCATGTTTGACCTGTTTCAGTTTTTTACAGACACTCATAAACATTCAGAAATAGTCCACACTATATTAAAAGAATGTACTCTAGTATTTATTCCGTTGTTGAATCCAGATGGGGCAGAGGCGTATACTAGAAAGAGTGTTCAGGGAATAGATTTAAATAGAGATGCTGTGGCGTTAGAAGCGCCGGAAAGTAAACTTTTAAATACTGTATTAAAGGAATTCAATCCACAATTCTGTTTTAATTTGCATGATCAGCGTACTATTTTTAGCGTTGGCGATGATAAATTACCGGCAACGATCTCTTTTTTAGCACCATCTGTAGATGAAGCGCGGACAATTACTGCAGGCAGAAAAATAACCATGTCAGTTATTACTGCGATGAATGCTGTACTTCAAAAAATGATTCCGAATCAAATTGGCAGATATACTGATGAGTTTTACCCTACAGCTACAGGTGATAATTTTCAAAAAGCAGGACACAATACGATTTTAATAGAAGCAGGTCATTATAAAGATGATTACAATAGGGAAGAGGTGCGAAAATATAATTTTATTGCTTTATTAGCTGGTTTACAACATGTTTCAGATGGAAAGTTTGATGAGTATAAACCTTATTTTGACATCCCAAATAATGAAAAACATTATTTAGATATTATTTATAAAAATGTACTTTTAGCTGACACTGATCAAAAAGTAGATGTAGGTGTGATTTTTAAAGAAGAACTTGTTGATGGCAAAATAATTTTTAAACCCATTGTTGAACATATTGGAAAATTATCTAATTATAATGCTAATAGTTATATTGATAAAGAAGGAGAAGTAGTTGAAAATGAAGAGCAACTACAAGAAATGATTGAAAATTAATATTAATTTGTTAAATTTGTTGCATAAAATTTAGCATTTCTAACTTTATATTAAAAATAATTCAACATGGCCAAGTTTAAATTAGATGAGATCGATCATCAGATATTAGATATGCTTATCGAAAATGCAAGAACACCATTTACTGATATTGCAAAAAAGTTATTAGTCTCTGCAGGTACAATTCACGTAAGAGTTAAAAAAATGGAAGATGAAGGTGTTATCAAAGGTTCTACCTTAACAGTTGATTACGATAAAATGAATTATTCATTTATAGCTTATATAGGTCTATTCATTGAAAAATCTTCATACACACAAAGAATTATTGACGATTTGCATAAAATTCCTGAGGTTACAGTGGCACATTTGACTACCGGTAAGTTTGCTGTGTTTTGTAAAATACGAGCAAAAGACACTAAACATGCTAAAAATATCATTTTTGAAATTGATAATATCAATGGTGTATTACGTACAGAAACTTCCATTTCATTAGAAGAAGTGATCAATGACAAGAAGCGGCTGATGCATGCCATTTTTGATGATTATAAAATTTAAGGAACTTTCCTTCAATAACTAAATCTCTTTCAATACTTTTGAAAGAGATTTTTTTATTTTATACCAAATGATTTTTATAAAGAAAAACCTTTCTAATAAAAAACTATTAGAACTCTATAAAGCGATGCTCAAACCTCGGATGATAGAGGAGAAGATGCTTATTTTATTACGTCAAGGAAAAATTTCAAAATGGTTTAGTGGTATTGGACAAGAAGCCATTGCGGTTGGTGTTACAGCTGCTCTACAAGAAGATGAATATATCTTACCAATGCATAGAAATTTAGGCGTTTTTACATCTCGTAATATTCCTTTACATAGACTGTTTGCACAATGGCAAGGGAAAGCAAGTGGCTTTACTAAAGGTAGAGATAGAAGCTTTCACTTTGGTACTCAAGAGTATAATATTATAGGAATGATTTCTCATTTGGGACCTCAATTGGGTGTTGCTGATGGTATTGCTTTGGGAAATCTTTTAAAGAAAAATAATAAAGTATGTGCTGTATTTACCGGAGACGGAGGTACAAGTGAAGGAGATTTTCATGAAGCATTGAATATTGCTTCTGTTTGGAATTTGCCGGTACTATTTTGTATTGAAAATAACGGTTATGGACTATCAACACCCAATTCAGAACAATATAATTGTAAGAATTTAGCAGATAGAGGCATAGGTTATGGAATGGAAACTCATATTATTGACGGTAATAATATTTTAAAACTATATAATAAAGTAGTGGCCTTGACTAAAAGTATGCGTAAAAATCCGCGTCCTGTGTTATTAGAGTTTAAAACCTTTAGAATTCGTGGTCATGAAGAAGCGAGCGGTACAAAATATGTTCCGAAAGAGTTGATTGAAGATTGGGCAAAAAAAGATCCGTTAAAGAATTACCAAAAATATTTATTAGATGAGAAACTATTAAGCCTAGATGAAATCTTAACCATAAAAAAAGGGTTAAGTGATGAAATAGATAAGAATTGGAAAATAGCAAATGATGAAGATAATATAGTTTCTAATGTAGAAAATGAATTAAGTGATGTGTATTCAATAACTAATTATCAGGAGGTTAATTCAAATGAGTCTGTCGAAAATATTCGTTTCGTAGATGCCATTTCACAAGGATTAGAACAGGCTATGCATCGTCATGATAATTTGGTGATCATGGGGCAAGACATCGCAGAATATGGAGGCGTTTTTAAAATTACAGAAGGCTTTATTGATACTTTCGGTAAAGACCGTGTAAGAAATACACCAATTTGTGAATCTGCCATAGTTGCTGCCGCGTATGGCTTGTCAGTAAGCGGAATAAAATCAGTTGTAGAAATGCAATTTGCAGATTTTGTGAGTACAGGTTTTAATCCTATTGTAAACTTATTAGCAAAATCATATTATAGATGGAATCAAAATGCTGATGTTGTGATTAGAATGCCCTGTGGAGCTGGCGTGGGTGCAGGACCTTTCCATAGTCAAACTAATGAAGCATGGTTTACTAAAACTCCCGGATTAAAAGTAGTATATCCGGCATTTCCGTATGACGCTAAAGGATTGTTGACAACAGCTATTGAAGATCCAAACCCTGTATTGTTCTTTGAGCATAAAGGCTTGTACAGAACCATCCGTCAAGATGTACCAACAGATTATTATACTTTGCCTTTGGGGAAAGCTGCTCTTCTACAAGAAGGGAATGACATTACCATTATTGCTTTTGGTGCAGCTGTACATTGGAGTTTAGATACTTTAGCCGAAAATCTAACTATTTCTGCTGATTTAATCGACCTGAGAAGTCTACAACCTCTAGATACAGCATCTATTTTTACATCTGTTAAAAAAACGGGGAAAGTGATTATTGTACAAGAAGACTCACTCTTTGGTGGAATAGCGAGCGATATTTCTTCATTGATCCATGAAAATTGCTTTGAGTTCTTAGATGCACCTGTACGACGTGTAGCAAGTATAGAAACACCAATTCCTTTTGATCCACAATTAGAAAAACAGTATCTGGCTAAAAACAGGTTAGAAGGAGCTTTAAAATCACTATTGGCATACTAAATTTGTGTTAAATTTAAATTTATTTGCAAAAAGCTAATAAATGTCATATTTTTAAGTGCAGATTATTTCTAGCTTTATACTCTTCAAATTATAAACCATAACTTATGAAGATATATGACGATAAGCACATCAAAAATGTCACCTTTGTAGGCGCACATAATAGTGGTAAAACTACATTAGCGGAAACCATGTTATTTGAAGCCGGCTTACTCAATAGAAGAGGTACAGTTGAGCAAAAAAATACAGTTGCTGATTACCACGAAATTGAACAGGAAAGAGAAACTTCAATCTACGCCACACCACTACATACTGAATGGCGTAATTATAAAATCAACATTATTGACACACCGGGATTGGATGACTTTATTGGCGAAATAATTTCATCTATTAGAGTTACAGATACTGTTGTTACTGTGTTAAATGCACAATATGGTGTTGAAATTGGTACAGAGATAATATGGAATTATATAGATAAATATATGAAACCAACATTATTTGTGGTCAATCAAATTGACCATCCTAATGCTAATTTTGATGAAAGTTTTAAAAGTATAAAGAATCTGATTGGTAATAATGCTGTTAAAATTCAATACCCTATTAAAATTGATGGTGCTCAGTGTATTATTGATGTATTAAAAATGAAACTCTATAAATTTTCCCCGGAAGGAGGGAAGCCTGAAGAGTTACCTATTCCTGATGATCAAAAAGAATTAGCTGATGAGTTGCACAATGAACTGGTAGAAAAAGCTGCTGAAAATGATGAAGATCTACTAGAATTATTTTTTGAGAAAGGTACATTGAATGAAGATGAAATGCGTCAGGGAATTAAAGCCGGAATGTTGAATCATGAATTGTTTCCTGTATTTTGTGTATCTGCTTTAAATGATATGGGTACTGGACGGTTAATGGGTTTTATTGATAATGTTGCTCCGGCTGCAGCCGATTTAAAACCTGAGCAAAGTGTGGCAGGCGATACTATCATCCGTGAAAAAGGGGAACCAACTACTTTATTTGTTTTTAAGACCGTTTATCAACCAAATTTGGGTCAGATCACCTTTTTTAAAGTAAAATCAGGTGAAGTAAAGTTAAACGATAAGTTGGTGAACTCCAGAAATCAAGAAACTGAAATTCTGAATCAGTTATTTATAATGGATGGTAAAAAAAGAGAACCGGTTAATAAATTAACAGTTGGTGATATTGGAGCCACGTTAAAATTAAAATTTACTGGAACTAATGATACACTTTATACTGAAGGGAAACCTATAGTGATAAAACCAATTCAATATCCTAAATCAAGGATAAGAAAAACAATTGCAGCTGTCAATAAAAAAGATGAAGAGAAATTACATGAAACACTAAAAAAGCTACACAGTCAAGATCCAACAATTGTAAGTCAGTATTCTAAAGAATTAAAACAACAACTTTTAGGTTGCCAAGGCGAATTACACTTAGCTACTATAGATTGGACTTTAAAGAATATATATGGTATAGAAGCAAAATTTGAAAAGCCAAAGATTGCTTATAGAGAAACTATACAACGCTCATCTACCGCAAGCTATAAACATAGAAAACAATCAGGAGGTGCAGGTCAATTCGGAGAAGTTCATTTGAAAATTGAACCCTGGCATGAAGGTATTGAAGAGCCGCAAGGCTTTAATATTAGAGGTAAAGAAGAAGTGGGGTTGCCATGGGGTGGAAAATTAATATTTTATAATTGTATAGTTGGTGGCGTCATTGATCTACGCTATTTACCATCGATAATGAAAGGAATATTGGAAGTTATGGAAACCGGACCACTTACCAAATCGTATGTAAGAGATATTAGAGTAATGGTATATGATGGCAAAATGCATTCGGTAGATTCTAATGATATATCTTTTAAAATAGCCGGAGCACATGCTTTTAAAGAAGCGTTTTTAAATGCAAAACCAAAATTATTAGAACCTGTGCAAGAATTGGTAGTAAAAGTTCCTGAAGGAATGGTTGGTAATGTGATGACCGATTTACAATCGCGAAGATCAATTATTCAAGGGTTTGAAAATAATGACCATTTCCAAATTTTAAAGTGCACAACACCGGCTGCTGAATTATATGGATATTCAACCAATTTGCGCTCATTAACACAAGGCAGAGCTACATTTACATCTGAGTTTTCGTCATTTATGCCGGTACCATTTAATGTTCAAGAAGAATTAATAAAACAAAGTACAAATAATTAAAATTTATAAGATATGCAGGCTAAAGTATTATATTTAAGTGATTTAAAATTTAATTTAGAAACATGGGGAAGAGAATTAAGATTCCATTTTAATGAAATGGATACTTTTCAAGAAAAGTTAGAAGAAATTGCAGGGAGAGAATTTAGTAAAGAAGCTACTATGCCCTTAGAAAATTTTCAAAATAGAATTATGATCGAGAAAAATGAGATTTCTAAATTGGCACATAGATGTAAAGCTAAAATGAAGAATATAGCACACGCAAATTTACAGGAGGATATTGATGGAAGATTGCAAAATGAACAAAGTACTTTACGTGATGATATGAAAACCTATATCAAACTACATTATGAGTTGAAAGAAGATATGATGGATTATTTTTTGGAATGGTTGTAACTAAATTTCCATTTTGAGCGAGGGGAGTCGAAGATTTTTTTTATGATAGAGCATTTTTTTCAATGTATATACCCAAACCACACAGCCTTTCGGTTTTTTGACTCGTTCTTTTTCCCTTTAAATACGTTAAAAAATAAAACCATAACAAAGGCTATGGTTGAACTTTTTGTCTTTTTAAAGAAAAAAATAACTTTCGCCAAAAATCCCGAAAACCTAAATGGTTTGGGTATATATTGTTGGTCCGAAATTTCAATGCTATTTGATAGTTCTGTGACTTATCAAGTGTATGTTGAAGATTGTGAAGTGTGTTGTAATCCAATAGAAGTAAACTCGGTATTTGACAATGGTGAATTGATTTCATTAGAATGTAAAAGTTTAGAGCAGTAAGTCAATTTTAAAGATTGTCCTCTTGAGAGGGTTATTTCTTAGATAATGGGATTGAATAATTTTAAATAAGATTTATCTAAATGTCACATTGAGCGCAGTCGAAATGCTTAGAAACATCAATATAAAAGCCCTTCTCCCGAAGCTTCGGGATAACACCCAAAGAAATAGCCTGCCCCGTACTTGATACAGGGACTAATAGCGAGCTGTCCCGATCCCGATAGTCCCGATAGCTATCGGGATCGGGATCGGGATCGGGACTATCGGGATGACCGAATTATTAAATATTAGAGACACATGAAAATAAATTAGTTACGACATTTAGTCAAGAAAAGCAACACTTAATTTAATATCATCATAACTTATTTGTCCATTTAAACCTTCAAATATAGCCTTCAAACTGATAGGTTTATCTTTAGGTTGTTTGTCATAAACTTTTTTTACTTTTTCAAGGATAGATTTTTCCGGTTTATAAAAACTTAAGTCTTCATCAGGATAACCTTTACAGATCTTGATAAGATGACTAGAAATAGTTCCGGGTGACAATCCACGTTCGTTAGCAATCTCTTTAATTGATTTTTTTTGCTTTAAATAAGATAAAGTAATGACATAGGTAGACTGTTTTACAGACTTCTTTTCTTTAATTTTCTTTTTATTTTTTTTGATTTCATTGGTATTGGTTATGCCTCCACAGCTTTTAATAAATAATGGAGCAACAGCTTCTAATTCTGATACTGTTAGACTTTGATCAATTTCATTTGAAAGTTCTTGAAAACGAATATCTGCTTTGTAAGCCAAACTATCAACCATTAAAGCCATGTCATTGATACCTTTCAGTTGCAAACTTTCTATATTTTTTAATCGAGATAAAGCAACATAGCCTTGACCTCTTTCAAATGTTTTAGAGAGATCAATTTCGGCTTCATCTAAAGTCATTCCCTGGCATTTATGTATGGTTATTGCCCATGCTAACCGCAACGGAAACTGATTAAAACTTGCCAGTACTTTACTATGATCATCTTGTATGATCCAACTTTCTTGTTCAACAATAATTACTTTTCCATTTATTATTTTAACTATCGGAAAACCTTCTTCGCTAAAATCTATTACTTTACCTAAAGTGCCATTTACATATCCTTTTTCAACATTATTTTTTACAAACATTACTTTAGCTCCAATTTTCAATTCTAGTTTTTCGCCTGCTAAAACTGAGTTTTTGAGTGTATCTATAAGCTTGATATTACCTTTGGTTGAAGCTTTAAATATTTTCGTTTTTCCTTCTAATGTTGATAGATGTTGAGCGTTTAGAGTGTCAACATCATAATTATGGGTAAATAACTTAGTAGGGTCTTCTTTATTTTCTAATTTATTTTCAGTAGTAGCCTTTAATAATTGTATACTATTTTTAGAAATTTGTCCGACTCTAATTTCATTAAGTATATGATTTAAACTGGTATCACTTTGTCTATATTGTTCAGTTAAATAACACACCTTTAAATTAGCATTCACCCAAGCTTCAGACATAAAAGAAAACTTATCTCTACTTTTCTCTCCCGATTTACCAATTGGAGGCAATTGAAAGAAATCACCACTTAAAACAATTTGTATACCACCAAAAGGTTTATTGTTATTTTTAAAATATTGTAGCACTGTATTGACTAAATTTAACTGATTTTTATGCAGCATTGATATTTCATCAATAATTAAAATTTTAGCTTTTTCAAGATGTTTTTTGAGGTATTTTTTGGTTTTCATCGTTACCAAATTACCTTGAGTAAGGTGCTCTTTTACACCTATGCCTGCCCATGAATGGATGGTCATACCATTCATATGAGTAGCGGCGATACCTGTTGAAGCTGTAACCGCTACAGGTACTTTTCTAGCCTTTAAATAATGGATGTATTGATTGATAACATAGGTTTTACCTGTACCGGCTGAACCTGTTAAAAAAACATTTTTACCTGATTTTAATATGGCTAAGGCTTTTTCTTGTTGCATGGTGTGAAGATAAGAAAAATAGGTTATGGTTTATATAAAGTTTTGTCTTTGACCAGTATTATGTGACGTTTTTCCTAAACTGGATTATACCAAAAAGGGCAAGAATAAATTCAGCAAATAATCCAATTACAAATGCGATAGATGGCAACCCGTCTACAAGTAAACTTATAGTTCTGCTTAAAGCCAAACTTGCCATAAACACAATATTTATAATTGTTGCTGTTTGCCAGAATTTAGGTTTAATAATTCCTAAAAACCAAATAATCGAAATTCCTAAATACAAACACATAATCGCTCTGAAAACATTTGTCAAATCGATTGTGTCAACATTAAAATCAAATAGTTTAGGTAAAGCAAAAGCAGGAAATAAGCCATAAACAAAAGCAGTAGGAACTACAATAATTAAAGAGATTAATAAATGTAAATTTCTGAAGTTCAGATATTTATTGGTTTGCATTTCATTTATCTTTGTATTCCATACCCCAGAGAAATATTACCTAAACATACAAATATTTAAAAAAGTAAAATTCATCATTTAATTGCCTATCTGAAAATAGTTTGTTTTCTATCTGGACCAACCGAAACAATCTTAATTGGGATTTCGAGTTCCTTTTCAATAAAATTAATATATGTAATTAGGTTTTCAGGAAGTTGTTCAGCAGATTCCATTTGGGTTAGGTCTTCTTCCCATCCTTTAAATTCAGTATATTTTACACTTACATTTTCCGGATCGATATTATAAGGAAAATGGTTTATTTCGTTGCCTTTATACATATAAGAAGTACAAACTTTTAGGGTATCAAAACCTGATAAGACATCACCTTTCATCATATTCAATTGAGTAACGCCATTTACTTGAACAGCATATTTTAAAGCTACTAAATCTAACCACCCACAACGACGAGGTCTTCCTGTAGTTGCACCAAACTCATGTCCTACTTTTGCCATTGTTGCACCATCTTCATCAAAAAGTTCAGTAGGGAAAGGACCGGAACCAACACGTGTAGTATAGGCTTTAAATATACCGAATACCTCATCAATTTTGTTCGGGGCAATTCCTAAACCCGTACAGGCTCCGGCAGCAGTAGTATTTGAGGATGTTACAAATGGATAAGTACCAAAATCAATATCTAAAAGTGATCCTTGTGCACCTTCAGCTAAAATGTTTTTATTATTTTTAATTGCTTGGTTTAAATATTCTTCACTATCAATAAACGATAATTGTCTAAGTCTGTCAACTGCTTTAAAAAACGCTGTTTCTAATTCAACAATATCATATTGAATATCAACATCAAAAAAAGCTATCATTTTTAAATGCTTTTTTGTCAATGCTTGATATTTTTCTTTCCAGTTAGAGAGTTCTAGATCGCCAACTCTCATTCCGTTTCTACCTGTTTTATCCATATATGTTGGACCTATTCCTTTTAAGGTAGAGCCTATTTTAGCTTTTCCTTTTGAAATTTCAGAGGCAGCATCTAGTAAACGATGTGTAGGTAAAATTAAATGCGCTTTACGCGATATGAGTAATTTTGACTTAAAATCAATGTTATATGCTGATAAATTATCTAATTCTTTTTCAAAAATTACAGGATCAATGACAACGCCATTACCCACAATATTAATAGCAGTTTTATGAAAAATACCTGAAGGAATAGTATGTAATACATGTTTATTACCGTCAAAAATCAATGTATGTCCTGCATTTGGACCACCTTGAAAACGGGCTATAATATCATAATTTTTTGTGAGTACATCTACAATTTTCCCTTTACCTTCATCTCCCCATTGTAAACCTAGTAATAAATCAACCATTAATAATTTTTTAAATTTTAGTTTTTTATTATTTTAAAGATTCATTTATGAATCTTTAGTTGTTTTTTTTTGTCCGTAAAAATATAATGAGTGTTTTTGAACGGTAATATTAAAAACTTCTTCAATTGTTCTTTTAATGAGTTGAATTCTTGGATCACAAAATTCAATAACTTCACCAGTATCAGTTAAAATAATATGATCATGTTGTTTATTAAAATATGATTTTTCATAATGTGATTGATTTTGACCAAATTGATGGCGCCTTACTAAACCGCATTCTAATAATAATTCTATTGTGTTATAAAGTGTTGCGCGACTTACACGATAATTTTTATTTTTCATATCAATATATAATGACTCAATATCGAAATGATCGTTATGGTCATATATTTCTTGAAGAATAGCATATCGTTCAGGCGTTTTTCTATGATTATTAATTTCAAGAAATTTTGTAAAAACATTTTTTACGATTTCCTGATTTTTAGAATTTTCCGTGCCCATTATCAATAACTAATTGTGAAACAAATTTACATTTAAAATAGAAGTTTTAGTTACCTGTTTACTAAAACAATTAACAACTTTTAAACAACTTTAAACTTTTATTTATTTAACCTCAAAACCTTATCAATACCTTCCACTTTATTAAGTCGACCTAATAATTTTTTAAGTTGATCATTATTTTTTATTCCAACAACAATCTTTCCTTCAAAAACCCCTTCTTCACTAGAGATATTTAGGCTGTGTATACTTACATGCATATTGTTAGAAATAATTTGTGTGACCCTATTAACCAACCCTTCATTATCTATGCCCGTAAGTTTAAGTAATACTTTGAACTCTTGCTGTGATGAGTCTATCCATTTAGCAGTCATAATTCTATAAGCAAACTGTGATTGCATACTTATTGCATTGGGGCAGTTTTGTTTATGGATTTTAATTCCATCAGAAACTGTTACAAAACCAAATACTTTGTCTCCGGGAATAGGGCTGCAACATTGCGCTAATTTATAATCTAATTTTTCTTCATCTTTGCCAAAAACAAGTAAATCATATTTATTAGTAACTTCATCATTCTTTATTACTAATTCATCATTTTTATTTCTCTTAATCCTATTTTTAAAAAAACTATAAAAAGCATTACTTCTTTGACTTACAAAGTTTTTAAGTTGTTGATTGTCAATTGAACCATTACCAAATCTATAAAACAGATCATGGCTTGTCTTTAGTTTAAAATGACTGACTAATTCATTAATTGTTTTTTCATTAAGCGTTATTTTTAAATGCCTTAATTTCCGTCCAAGTACTTCTTTTCCGTCATTTGCTATTTGCTTTTGCTCTTCTTTAAGAATTGTCTTAATTTTTGATTTAGCCCGAGCTGTTTTTACAATATCTAACCAACTTAATTTGGGTTTTTGAGCATTTGATGTAATAATATCAACTTGATCTCCACTTTTAAGTTCAGAGCCTAAAGGAACTAATTTACCATTAACTCTTGCACCTCTACATTTCATACCTACTTCAGTATGTATGGCAAAAGCAAAATCTATAGGTGTTGAGCCTTTTGGAAGTGATTTAATATCACCATTAGGCGTAAAAATGTAGATTTCTTTTGCATATAAATTAAGTTTAAACTGTTCAACAAAATCTACAGCATTTACATCTGGGTTTTCCAGTGTTTCTTTGAGTTTATTTAGCCAAGTTTCTAACCCACTTTCAGATTCGCCACTGTGTTTATATTTAAAATGTGCTGCATATCCTTTTTCGGCAATTTCATCCATTCTTTCTGAACGGATTTGAACTTCTATCCATCTACCTTTTGGTCCCATTACAGTAATGTGTAATGATTCATATCCGGTTGATTTTGGTTGCGAAATCCAATCTCTTAATCGGTTAGGATTCGGATTAAAATTATCAGTTACAATAGAATAGATTTTCCAAGCATTGAACTTTTCTTGAGATAGCTCTGAACTGTAAATAATACGAATGGCAAATTTGTCATATACTTCATCAAAAGTGACATTTTGATTACGCATTTTCCTCCTTATGGAATAAATAGATTTGGGCCTTCCTTTAATTGCATAACTAAAATTTTCTTTATTTAAGGAAGTTTTTATACTATTAGCAAATTCTTTTATATACTTATTTTGTTCTTCTTTACTTTCTTTTATTTTGGCAAAAATATCATTGTAAACTTCTGGTTCAGTATATTTTAACCCTAGATCTTCTAATTCGCTTTTTATATTATATAAACCTAATCTATGTGCCAGAGGTGCATATATATATAATGTTTCTGAAGCAATTTTCACTTGCTTGTGTTGTGGCATAGCCTCCATAGTTTGCATATTGTGCAAACGGTCGGCAATTTTTATTAAAATAACTCTTACATCATCATTTAATGTCAAGAGCATCTTTCTAAAATTTTCAGCTTGAATAGATACTTTTTGATCGCTTTTTAATCTTGAAATTTTTGTAAGACCATTGACAATTCTAGCCACAGTTTCTCCGAAAAGCCTTTCAATGTCTTCAAAGGTATAATCGTCAGAATCTTCAACAACATCATGCAATAATGCGCACATTATAGAGGTAGCACCTAGCCCAATTTCATTTGCAACAATTTTTGCAACCGCAATAGGATGAAAAATATAGGGTTCTCCAGATTTCCTTCGTTGATCTTTATGGGCATCAACAGCAGTTTCAAATGCTTTGCGTATTTGTAGCTTATCCTTTTTTGAAAGTGTCTGATAAGTAATGCGCAACATAGCTCTATAACGCTTAGCTATTTCTTTATTTTCTTCTTCTATGGTTGCAATATATGCCATAGATTAAAAATAGTATAAAGATTTTTACTGAACAAGACTTATGTTTGTTTTTTAAGATAGTTTTTAATTGGAGGTAGTATTTTTATCTTTTTCTATGATTCTCTTAAACTAATTTCCTTGGTTATTTTTTTAGCATTAAGATAGTTTACTATAGCAAGAGGCGATAAGGCAATAGGCATTATCATAAGAGGTGTCAATTCTTTTGTTTTTAAATAAATATAGGGCTAATACAAAGAACTAATAAAATTCCAATATAAGCTCCTGAAACAATCTTTAGTGTTTTTTGTTGTTTTTTAAGTTCTTCTAAACTTAATTCGGTTAGTTTTTTATGTTTCATAAATTTTGTTTTACTATTACAATCACAATATATAAAAAAATAATCGATAATTCTTTGCAAATGAGGGCTTCACTTAATGTAATACCTTCATTATTAACAATTAGGAAAGTAAGTTCTGTACTCTTTGTAATAATGTAGGATGCGAATAATGCATAAAAACATATGCTTTATGAGGCGTCAAATTACTCAAGCTATTTTTTGATAGTTTTTTTAAAGAAGTAATTAATGGAGTTGCTCCAAAATTTGTTTTGGCATAATTATCAGCCTGATATTCAAATTTTCTGGAGACATAGTTCATTATCAATCCTGTAATTTCTGAAATAGGCGTATATAACACTCCAAAAGCAATCAAACCAATGTGAAAACTTGGTTCTGAAACCGATAAAGCATTAGATAATAATTGACTATTAATAAAAAATGAAAAAATATAAAGTGTTAATCCTGTTAATAAGATTGACACTATCATATTAAAAACAACATGTTTCTTTTTATAATGCCCAACCTCATGTGCTAATACAGACACTATTTCGTCAGTTTCCAGGTCATTAATAAGGGTGTCATACAAAACGATTCTTTTCTTTTTACCAAAACCTGTAAAGTAAGCATTTGCTTTTGTTGAACGTTTAGAGCCATCGATAACAAAGATCTTATCAAGGTTAAAGCCTACTTTTTTAGCAAAAGTTTCTAATTGAGTTTTGAGTTCTCCTTCTTGTAGCGGAGTTTGTTTGTTAAATAAGGGAACAATAAGTGACGAGTAAAAGAGCATCATAAATACAGAGAAAACCGCCATAAAGACCCATGTATAGATCCAGAAATTTTTGCCTGTTAGTTGGTAAAACCACACAATAAGTGCTAATATGCCTCCACCTAGAATAATAGTAAGTAACCATCCTTTTATTTTATCAATAAAAAATAATGTTTTGGTTGATTTATTAAATCCGTATTTTTCTTCAATAACAAAAGTTTTATAATAGGAGAGAGGTGTAGTTAAAATATCACTTCCCAACATAATAACACCAAAGAAGATCAATGTAATAATAATAGGATTATCACTTAGACCTCTAGAAAACTCATCTACATAAGCAAACCCTTTAAAAAAGAAAAACGCTAAAGTTAAGAGGAATGAAAAGATTGAAATAATGCTTGAGAACTTAAAATTTTCTTTTTTATAATCTTGTGACTTATAATACTCTTTATCTTCATATACATCTTCTAAAATCACAGGAATTTCATCGTCAAAATGTTTTGAGTTTAAATAGTCTAAGTATTTATCGACTAAAAAATTAATTGTTAAGATTGCGATGATGATATAAAATAAAAGTTGTGGAGTCATTTTTTTAAAATTCGTTTTGCAAATCTATATTTCTTTTTCCAATATGTATTATCTAATTTAGATTTAATGATACCTTTTGAGGTTGAACTATGCATAAATGTATTATTCCCCATAAAAATACCAACATGTCGATATTTTTTTGAAGGTCTGAAAAATATTAGATCACCTAGTCTTAATTTATTTTTAGAAATTTTTCTACCTAATTTACCCATTTCTGCAGTAGTTCTGGGCAACTGAATATTAAAAGCATTACTATAAACTGTTTGTACAAAACCGGAACAATCAAAACCTCTTTTGTCAGTACCACCATACTTGTATTTTATACCTTTATAATGTTGATATTGAGTTTCGAGTTTGGCTTTAGTGGTTCTAGTAGATGATGTTCTTTTTGATGCACCGCAACTACTCATTAATATAAGTAATATCAAACTAAAAAGTAGTCCTGTTTTTTTCATCGTTATTTAAAATTACGCTGTCTTTTGGCTTCAAAAATAAGAATTGCAGCTGAAACTGATACATTTAAAGAATCTATTTGACCTTGCATAGGGATGATAATGTTTTGTGTTGAATTTTGTAGCCATTCTTCACTTAATCCGGTTGCTTCTGCACCAACTACAATAGCTGTAGATGTAGTAAAGTTTTGCACATTATAATTAGAGGAAGCTTGTAATGCAGCACAATAAATGGTAATATTATTTTCTTTTAAAAAGGATATTATTTCAGAAGTGCTTCCTGTTGCAATCTGATTGGTAAATATACAACCTACACTAGACCTAATAATATTAGGATTATATATATCTGTTTTAGGGTTTGCAATAAATACTGCGTCAACATTAGCAGCATCTGCGGTTCTCAATAAAGCACCAATATTACCGGGTTTTTCTGGAGCTTCGGCTACTAATATTAAGGGATTATTATTTTTTAATGTGATGTTTTTTACGGCTAACTCTTTACTTTCGGCAATAGCAATAACACCTTCAGTAGAATCTCTTTGTGCAATTTTTTGATAAATTAAGGCGTCTATTTTTATAATTTCAACTGAATCGTCAATAAAAGAACCTAATATATTTTCATTAAAAATAGTATCACAAAATAGTAGTTTGTTAAGTGTGTAGCTTCCTTTTAATGCCAGTGCGATTTCACGTTTACCTTCAATAATAAAAAGACCTGACTTTTTTCTAGTTTTAGATTTTTCTTGAAGCTGTAAAATTTCCTTTATTAAAGGATTTTGTATGCTTGTAATTTCTTTATGCACAATGAAAGTTTGTCAAAAATATAAAAAGCTTTTGACAAGCACCAAATTACAAGTGTCAAAATTCAAACTATTAGTATGTTTTCTGCCTAAGATTCATAAACATCCATAATGAGCTACGCTCGATATCTTCAATGAAAGTATATTTTCATCTCGTTAATCCTACCATTGACGTAATTGTAAGTTGCTGTTTTGCAGTTGATTGACATAAAACACTCCTAAAGTCCTCTCAAGGGAACAATCCTTTAAATCACCATATATAAAATTGATTTTATTTCTATTTTTAAACGTCATTTTCATACGCTGATTTTTAAAAAACTCCAATCTCAAGGAGACAATTTATTTCAAATACTATTATAGTTTATTGTTGTCTGACTAAAGATATGAGACTCCCGAAATCTCGAGGCTGTTAGAAAAAAGAACAAAGTATTGTTTTAGATAATTGATAATCAGATTAATACATATAATAAAAAATGAAAAAAGTATTATAAGTTTAGTTTAAATACATAATATTGAAAAGCAACCTTCTAAAGTAAAAACCTTGATAGTAAGTAGTTGGTTTTAATAACATAAATAGGGATTCAAAAATTTTAATCGAACACTACATTATAGTTATTTATTATTACAGCTTCCAACATCTAACATCGAGCTTCAGTCATCAGAGTACTTATCCATATACCGCTTGTACAATTTGGTTTGATGAGTTTCTAAGCTTATAGCTCTACCATCAATAAAGGCATGAGTTAGCTTATTTGTACGCATATCTAATGCATCACCTTCACTAATAAATAAAGTGGCGCTTTTACCGACTTCTAGTGTTCCATAATTATCATCAATGCCTAAAATTTTTGCGGTATTAGATGTGATGAGTTGTAATGCTTTTTCCTTATCTAATCCTTGTCCAACTACTTGACCTGCATAAAAAGGTAAATTACGACTGTTCATACGTTCCATATCTCCACTATTTTCCAGTCCGACAAGAATACCGTTATCAGTTAAGATTTTAGGTAATCTGTAGGGTAGATCATAATCATCATCATTGCTAAATGGTAAACTATGTGTACGTTGTATCAATACCGGCACATTGTATTTTTTTAATATAGCAATGGTTTTATCTGCTTGATAGGCGCCAACTAATACAATATGTTTCACACCAATTTCTTTCATAGAACTAATGGCATCGGTAATTTCTCTTGCTGCATTTGCATGAATGTATAATTTTTGTTTACCACTAAAAAGTTCTTGAGTGGCTTCAAAAGGTAAATGTCTATTATTTTTAGTATCAGAACCGTATGCTTTTGCTTCTTGTATAAAGTTCTTGATTTTATTTACTTGTTTTGTATAGTCTTTATTCGGGCTAAAGCCTCTAGGTTCGCCTAACCACCATCTACCTTGTTTAAAAGAATTTGGCCAATTTAAATGAATACCATCATCAACTTTTACTGCAGCGTCTTCCCAATTCCAAGCATCTAATTGTACCACGGATGAAGTCCCGGAAATAGTACCGCCTCTAGGAGTAGCTTGTGCCAATAATACACCATTTGGTCGTAAGCTTTCAACAATTTTTGACTCAGCATTATAGGCAATTAAGCTTCTAATATGCGGAATCATTTCACCTATTTCATCTTGATCCATTGTTGCTCGAACTGCACTGATTTCACCCAAACCTAAGGTAGAATTAGGTATGATAAACCCGGGATATACATGTTTACCTTCAGCGTTAATTACTTTTCCTTTTGATTGTACACCATCAGCAGCCACGGTTGTTAGTTTTCCATTTTCAAAAATGAGAATACTGTTTTTGATAATTTTTCCATTACCGAGATGAGCAATTGCTCCTATAATGGTTATTGCTTCTTGTTGTTTAGGAGCTGGGGTTTGTTGTGCCGTTAGAACTTCACTCAGAAATAACAGTAAACTTATTGCGATAGATATTAATTTTATATTCATGTTGTATTTTTTAATATAATTTTTCCTGTAAACTTTTACCTTTAATAGTCAACTGAATCACAGTGTAATTCTTTTTTTACATGTTTTTTAGGAGCTTGTGTTGGTGCTCCTTTACTTTTAGCATTCAACATCATATTAATAAGTTGATTTCGTTCTTTTTTGATGACCTCGCGTTGTAATTTATCCTTTTCAATATCAAAATATACTTTACCTTCAATCATTGTTTTTTCCGCTTTAGCGTAGACAGACAATGGATGATCACTCCACAACACCAAATCAGCATCTTTACCAACTTTTATACTGCCAACTCTATCATCTATATGTAATAGTTTGGCAGGATTTAAAGTGACAAATTTCCAGGCATCTTCTTCTGATACATTGCCATATTTAACAGACTTAGCAGCTTCCTGATTTAGACGTCTTGACATTTCTCTACTATCAGAATTGATAGCAGTGACTACACCGACACTATGCATGATTGCAGCATTATATGGAATAGCATCATTAACTTCATATTTGTATGCCCACCAGTCTGAAAACGTTGAACCGCCTACACCATGTGCTTTCATTTTATCGGCAACTTTATAACCTTCTAAAATATGAGTGAATGTATTGATATTGAAATCGAACTTTTCTGCAACTTTCATTAACATATTTATTTCACTTTGTACATAAGAGTGGCAAGAAATAAAACGTTCTTTATTTAAAATTTCTGCTAAGACTTCCATCTCTATGTCTTTTCTATATGGTTTACCACTTTTTTTAAGCACATCATATTCTTTTGCTCTTTGAAAATAATCCATATAGACTTGTTCAACACCCATTCTGGTTTGAGGGAAACGAATTGTTTGTGCACTTCCCCAGTTTGATTGTTTTACATTTTCACCCAAGGCAAACTTTATAAATTTTGGAGAATTACTGTAAATCATATTATCTCCAATTTCACCCCATTTTAATTTTATAATAGCTGATCTGCCTCCAATAGGGTTTGCAGAACCGTGTAAAATTTGACTAGTGGTTACGCCACCTGCTAAATTTCTATAAATATTAATATCTTCACTGTCAATATTGTCTTCTATGGTTACTTCAGCAGAAGAATTATGCCCGGCTTCATTGATAGAAGCAGCAGCTATATGAGAGTGTTCATCAATAATACCAGAAGTTAAATGTTTACCGGTCGCATCAACAATTTTAGCTTTTTTATCAGATAAATTTGTACCAACCTTTACAATTTTTCCGTTTTTAACAAGGACATCAGTATTTTTTAGAATACCATCTTTTTCATTGGTCCAAACAGTAGCATTTTTAAAAAGAATGGTTTCTTGTTTAGGTTTTTCTTTAAAGCCATATCCTACATTAGGAAATGTAATTGGCAGAATTGTTAGAGTATCTTTATTGTCCTTATCGGTTTTTTTATCATCTTTCTTGTCAGCTATTTTTTTAGTAGCTGTCCAGTTTACCGTATTTCCATTAGAAAGTATAGCTTTACCATTTAAATTATCTGAATCTGATGAAACTTTTGCATTTAACCTTTTAGGTTTGTCATCTTCAGTTAATATAATACTAAGCCAATCATCACTATAATGAATCTTAGAGTTGATTTTTACAGTATCTTTTTTAACTTTCATATTGAGTTTAGCAGGTTTACCATTAATCGTTAGATTATAATTATTTCCTGCTAAAGAAAGGGTGTAATCTCCTCTAATATCTTTAATATTCATATCATTGATGATATTTTTTGAGCCTTGAACCCAGTTTTCATACAAAGTAGTTTTCTTATCAAAAATATCACCGGAAGTAATCAAAAAATTAGCAAGCATTCCCTTTTTAAGAGAACCGATTTGATTACTTTTTCTCAAAATATGAGCCGGAACTGTAGTCAATGCTTCTAATGCTTTTGTTTTATCCAATCCGTACTCAATTGCTTTTTGTAAATTTTTATTAAAATCATTTAGCGATTTTAAATGATGCGTAGTAAATGAAAATGAGACTCCGTTTTTAGCAAGCACGCCTGGGTTAGAAGGTGCTTGATTCCAATATCGCATAGCTGACAGATTTACATAATCAGCCTGAAAAGGATTTTCAACATCATAAGCCTTAGGGAAGTTTACCGGTAGTATAAAAGTAGCATTGGTATTTTTTATTTCATTAATTAATTGATATTCATTTCCCTTTCCTACAATGGTGTATTGAATATTAAATAGATCACCAATTTTATCAGCTCGTAAGGCATTCATTTTATCATTGGCATAAAAAATTTGTGCTAAATTTTTATTACTATTCAATGCTTCAAGAGATAAATCTTTTGTAGATACATTTCCTTTTGCATACCAATCAGAATCATAATAAACTTGTCTTAATAAAGCCATGGCTCCCATTAAAGATGTGGGATACCCTTGATTGGAAACTTTACTCTTGGTAAATGATAAATATTGAGCTGATGTATCATCTAATAATCTGTCAGCATTTGTTCCATCAGCTTTTAAGGTTACTAAAAGTCCGGCACCTCTAATAATACCATCTTGAAGATGTGTATTTACAATACCGAAGCCTGCTTTACGTAATTCGATGGCTTTTTTATCATCATATTTAAATTTATCGATAGCATTTGTTTCCGGACGGATATGTTCATTCCAATAATATCCTTTACGTTTAGAATCATATTGAGGTTTTTGTCTAAATCTGACACCTTTAGATTTAGGAATTACAATTCCGAAATTGGAATATACATCTATAAAGGATGGATAGATACTCTTTCCGTCAAGGTCAATAATAGTAGCATTTTTAGGAATACTAAGACCAATACCTGCATTGATAACTTTACCTTCTTTAATAAGCATAGTACCTTTCTCAATAATTTGAGTGGGTGTAATATAAATTTTTGCATTGGTAAAAGCAGTATAATTTGTGTTCTTGCTTTTTACGCCGTCGTTCTTAGGAAAATACTCTTGTGCAGATATATTAATGAAACTGAAAAGTGTACATAAAAATAGTATCCTCAAATAAAGTTTTGAGTTTTTGTAGATCATGGTTAGATGAATTGAGTTAAGAAAAGCTAAAGTTATTATTATTAATGATATAGTATCGCGTAAATCAATAATATTAACATTTCTTTAAGAATTCTTGTTGTTTGGCAGAGATACAAGCAGTTTCTTAGAAGTTGCCATAAACCGTTGGGATAGCACAGCTGTCCTTCGTTCCTGACTGCCGTACAGGCAGGCTCCAAGATTAATAGAGATGCCTTACTTATAAACCATGCTTTTCATTATAGGCAACCAATAAATTTACCATTTTGCTATAGCTTTGCATTCCGTCTTTTTGTTGATTTGCTTTTAAGTAATTATCATAAAATAATTTAAAGAAAGGTTCTGCAACATTTTGATATGATTGCCAGAATTCTTGAGATTCTTTAATATTTTTTAGCACGCCAAGAGGTATTTTTTTAATAATTTCATTTGAGGCAATAGAATCTCTAAAATGGATAGCTGAAACTGAATACCTTAAAGCGGTTATATAGGCAGAATAGTTAAAATTTTTATCTTCACTCTTTGTAGCAGCTAAAAAACCAATAAAATTAGCTTCGCTTTCTGAAGCAAGTCCTAGTTGATGGGCAACTTCATGACTGGAAATCATTGGCAAACTAACCTTTGGCACTAAATAGTCTACTTGCGCTTCACCTGAAAGTGGATTATAATATCCTGAAAATCCCATATAGGTAAGTGGTAGACTAAAAAGTGATTTTTTTAATGATACTTTTTTATAGGTATATTGAGGATATTCTTTTGATAGAGCTTCATAACCCAACACAGTTTTAGTAATAATTTCATTTCTAGAATACGGAATATTAACTTTTAAAGTATCATTAGATACCAGTTGTAAATGTGTCTGTTTTAATTTATTTAATAAGTTATGAGTCAGATTGGTTAATTCTTCTAAAGTGTATTCTTTTTGTTCTAGTTCAAGTGTTTTGAACAATGAATTTCTATGATAATTCATTCCCCATAATAAGTGAAATAAAAAATAGAAAACTGATAGATAGGCACCAAATTTGAATAGTTGCTGTTTAGCATTTCTACCTTTGTTTTTGATAAATTTATAGATAGAGATCAGAAATGTTAACCCTAAAAGAAAGTAATAAATATCTCCTATAGAAAATGGAAGCCATCCAAAAACACTTCTGAATAATTTAGAAATGAAAAGATATATTCCATTAGAATAATAATGTTCAATAAAATTTGGAAAATAGGATACTAACTTCACTAAAAGTAATTGTACAACTAATAAGAGGGTAAGTATTTGATAGACGGTTAGTTTCTTCATTGCTCAAAAATAATGAAAATAATATTTTAAAAATACTCTTTATAACTTATTAACAAAATTATTGCTTATTAACAATTTGTGTACAAATTTAATTGTAACTTATAAGTTGATTTTTGGTTTAAAAAATTACATTTGCTGTATGAATAAAATACAACCCCTACATACCAAAAATATTAAAAAAGGCACTATAATTAATCTTGAAAAGGGAAAATTACCTCCTCAAGCTGTTGATTTAGAGGAAGCTGTGCTAGGTGCCATGATGATCGATAAAAAAGGGGTTGATGATGTTATTGATATTTTACATTCTGAAACTTTTTACAAACAAGCACATCAATATATTTTTGATGCCATGTTTACCTTATTTAATGAATCTGAACCTATTGATTTATTGACAGTATCTAATCAGCTTCGAAAAGATAGTAAATTAGAAAGTGTTGGTGGTGATTTTTATTTGGTAAATCTTACCCAAAAAGTTTCTTCTTCTGCACATATTGAATTTCATGCACGTATTATTCTACAAAAATATATCCAACGTAGATTGATCAGTATTTCTTCAGAGATTATTGATGAAGCCTATGATGAAACAACAGACGTATTTGATTTATTAGATTCAGCTGAGACTAAACTATTTGATGTAACCCAAGGCAATCTTAAAAAAAGTTCTGAAGCTGCAGAAGGATTGGTATCACAGGCACTTAAGAAAATAGAAGAAATTGCCGGTAAAGAAGGAATGAGTGGTGTACCTTCAGGTTTTACAAAGTTAGACGCACTAACTTCCGGATGGCAACCTTCAGATCTAGTGATTATTGCAGCAAGACCCGGTATGGGTAAAACGGCCTTTGTAATGTCTATGGCAAAAAATATGTCTATAGATTTTAATATACCTGTAGCCATATTTTCATTAGAGATGTCTTCAGTACAATTGATAACTAGAATGATCTCAAGCGAAACGGGAATTCCTTCAGGAAAACTTAGAAAAGGAGATCTACAACCCCATGAATGGGAACAATTAAATATAAAAGTTAAAAATCTATCTAAAGCGCCTATTTTTATAGATGATACACCTTCTTTATCCATTTTTGATTTGCGTGCTAAAGCAAGGCGTTTAGCTTCGCAACATGGTGTTAAAATAATTGTGATAGATTATTTACAATTAATGACAGCAGGAACTAATACTAAAGGTACAGGAAATAGAGAACAAGAAATTTCTATGATCTCTCGAAACTTAAAAGCATTGGCAAAAGAATTGAATATACCGGTTATTGCATTATCACAATTATCCCGTGCTGTAGAAACTAGAGGAGGCAGTAAACGTCCGTTATTATCAGATCTACGTGAATCTGGTGCTATTGAACAAGATGCTGATATTGTATCGTTTATTTATAGACCTGAATATTATGGGCAAACCGAGTGGGATGATGAAGAACGTACACCTTGTGAAGGGCAAGGAGAATTTATTGTTGCAAAACATCGTAATGGAGGTTTAGAGAATATCAGGCTTAAATTTACAGGTCATTTAGCACAATTCTCTGACCTAGAAGAAGCATTTGCAACGGAATTCCAATCTAAAATGAATGATTTTATTACGCCTAATCTTCCTTCAGCAGAAGAAGCTTTTGGTGATGATACTGATGATGATGGAGGTGTTCCGTTTTAGAGAGCCTTGTTGTTGCTTTATAAAGTAATTACAATATTTCCTGTTTTAATGATCACATGCTGCCCACCGCAGGTTGGTTCGCCATTAATTCCCTTATCAAGTATGGGGCAGGCTATTCCCATGAGTAAGAAATTTTTCATAAGTACAAACCTTTAAAGGTTGATTATGTAATGTATTTTAAATTTATGTCTTCGTTTTGGCGCTATTTCAGCTATTCCTTATAGACATATTCTCAGCTAGCTTTACGGTTATTTCTTTCGATTGTAAAGTCATACAATTTCCGTTGCTTTCTCTTTTATCAGTTCCCAAGCCTTTTCAATGTGATTTTGCTCTACATTCGTTTGTCCGATAGCCATTCTCAACGTATAAATTTCATTAACTTTTGTATGTGTAAGGTAAATTATACCCGTAGCATTTAATTTATGTAATAGCTCTTCATTTAACCTATTTAGTTTTTTTATATCACTCAACTCTTGAGGTTTGAAGTGAAAACACACTAAGTTAATATTGCGTGGTACTATGAGTTTAAATTCTGAAGATTTCATTATTTTATTTTCAAACCACTTTGCCAATTCTATATGATGTCTAAGTTTGTTTTGCAAGCCTTCCAATCCATAATAGCGCATTACAAACCAGAGTTTTAATGAACGAAAACGTCTGCCTAAAGGGACACCCCAATCACAATGATTATTAACCACACCATCTGTACTTGTTTTGAGATATTCAGGTAAAATTTCAAAAGTATTAACCAATGCATTTTTATCTTTTACAAAGTATATCGAACAATCAAAATTTGTAAACAACCATTTGTGTGGGTTAAATACGAAACTATCTGCTTTTTCTATTCCTTTAATTAAATGCTGATATTCAGGTATTAATAGAACTGAACCTGCATAAGCCGCATCTACATGCAACCATATCTTGAATTTTTCAGCAATTTCTGCAATCTCGTTTAATGGATCAATAGCCGTGGTGCCTGTAGTTCCAATAGCAGCAATTATGCAAAGTGGTTGATAGCCATTGTTTATATCTTGTTTAATAGTTTGGTGCAATAGATCAGGTCGTAATCTTAAAATTTCATCGGTTGGAATTTTTACTACATTCTCTTTCCCAATACCTGCTATTTTTGCTCCTTTTTCAATTGATGAATGAGTTTCCTCAGAGCAATAGACACGAAACTTTGTAAATCCATCAAAACCAACCTGATTTATTTTGTAAGTAGATTTTTGTTCCCTTGCGGTTAAAATAGAAGCTAAGGTTGCCGATGAAGCCGAATCTTGAATTACTCCTGTCCAGTTATATGGAATTCCTATTGCCTTTTTAAACCATTCCATCATTTTTTCTTCCAATTCAGTAGATGCAGGAGAGGTATCCCATTTCATTCCCTGTACGCCGAGCGTAGCGGTTAGCATTTCAGCTAATATTGATGGAGGACTTGTATTAGCAGGAAAATAAGCGAAAAAATTTGGACTTTGCCAATGCGTAATTCCTGGTATAATAATTTTTTTAAAATCATTGAAAATGGTTTCAATATCTTCACCTTTATATGGAATATTATCTCCAATTTGATTATATATTTCCTTGGGTAATACCTGAGATTTTACCGGGTAATCTTCGACATTATCCATATAATCCGCCATCCAATCAACAAATTGATGGGCATATTTGCGAAATTCTTTTGATTTTAAATTCATATTAAAATTGTCCTTTTTGTGATGATTCACAACGATGAATATAAAAAGAGTAGCGAATTTCAAGGTATTTACCTTTCTCCCTATAGCTATCGGGTTTTGCACTAAAATCGCTATTATTTTTATACATTGCGCCTGTTGCACAAGATACAAAAAAAGCTGTATCTTGTTATATGCAAGGTAAGAAAGAATATCAAGAGAAATTGTTTGCTAAGTTTCCGTTAAGCGATCGAGTTCCTAAGGACAATTTTTATCGAAGACTAAAAGGAGAATTAGATTTACATTTTTATATGTTTTGACCAGACCTATTATGGGGAAAGTGGTCACCCCATGGTACTTATAAAGGAGGTCCTGATGGATTTATATATAATAAAGACCAAGATCATTATCTATGTCCCCAAGGCAATATAATACCTTTTACCAAATCATTTTATGAAAAGAGAAATAAAAAGAAGAAAGAATATAGAGCAAGAAAGAAGGTTTGTGTTGATTGTGCTATACGTAGCGTATGTTTAGGGGAATCTGCCCAAGAGAAGAAATTTACCGTAACCTATTATCGAGAAGAATATAAACGAAACATTGCAAATTGCAGATTAAAGAAGGCAAGAGCAATATTGTATATTGCAAACGCAACCAAAAGAAGCACCCCCCTATTTAAGGTATATTATGTAACATTCTATTTTTTCGGATTTACATTTAAGCCACGAATGGTAAAGGGTTACTTCGGAAACTTTCATTTGGGCTTTACGCCCTCGATTAGTCGTAAAAGTCAGAAACGTATCAATCAGGTTTTGTTTAAGTTGAAACTTCATCGTATGGTTCACTTACGTCTGTCAGATTTGGCAGGCATTATAGCGGACAGAATACGAGGGTGGATTTACTATTATGGCAAAGTCAGAATGAGTGAATTACATTATGTATTCCGTTTCTTAAATATGCGATTAGCCAAATGAGTACGCAACAAATATCGGAGATTTAGGCGAAAACATTGTTTGCATACAAATGGTTACAGGAAACTGCGAAGCATTATCCTAATCTGTTTGTGCATTGGCAATATGGTTTCAAGCCTTGACTTGTTAAGAAGAGCTGTATGATGGGAGAGTATCATGTACGGTTCCCCGCCTGACCGGACGGGCAGGTGTGAGAGAGGTTAGGGGTGCAATTCCCCTTTACCTACTCGCCTTTTTTATTTTGTATACTGCATTTTTACGCAACGCTTTTGAGTTAGTTCAGGTTTTAGCAACTTAGTTATGATAACGGAAAATCAAAAAAACAAATGAAACACTATAAAAGAAAACCGTCTAAAATTACTTTTAGACGACATCATTGAAATAACTATAGTTTGTAAAGATTAACTATAACCACCAATACAAATTTTTTCCTTAACCCAATTATCATCTATATGTGATTCAATAGTATAACAACATTTTCCACCTGCTTCTTCTACTATACATGGTCGCCTAAATTCTTCATCCATACCTCCCAAAATTTGCTTCTGTTGAACTTTGTTTAAAACTGTACCTAGATTTTTTAAATTTTTCATAATAAAAGATTTAATAATTAAAATGTCTTTGGTCATTTAAAGACACCCAAAGGCTGTGTCTAGTAATCTTTATAGGTTTGTGACTCAATATTTTAACATTTATTTTCTGTGTAGTAATTACTACCAACGATTAATTGTAAGTTTAGTTGCGAGTTAAAGGTACTAAATTTTGAATAAAGCACCAAGCTTTTCTAAACGCTCAAATTTTGAGTTTTACTTAGGGCTTGCTGATTTTCTAAAAAAATCAGGCTTTAGTCTAATATAGCGTTGTTTTCTTTGTAAAGATGCTCAATTGTATATAAATACTCATTTCTTGCGTTGGTGTTTTCTAAGCTTGCTGTGATTATCTGCTTCATATAGCTTTGATTTTTAAA
>JAKISU010000168.1 GCA_021648445.1 Flavobacteriaceae bacterium | reverse complement strand
AAGATACTAAATAGTATTCAAAACACCAAACTAATAACATATAAATAACTGATTATTAATCAATTAATACGATAATTTAGGTGATGGAATTTTTGACTCCCGAAAAGCTAAATGGTTTGAGTATATGTTAAGTTTACTCCTTTCATATTTTTACGTTTTCTTACATGAAGCCCAACGTTTATGTATAAGAATAGTTGCGGGTTTGTATGCGAGGAATTTCCGAAGGAAATTCAGACGTTACAAACACGCAACGACCTTTGATTAAGCACTAAACCGTAATTATTTTTATACGGTGTGGCTGTTGCACAAGCCAATATATACTTTAAAGATACTTTTTTATTTTTTTTACAGACACAACTATTTGATTATTAGTGGTAATTATTTTTTAGTCTGAAGAAATCTAAGGATTGTTTGCTAAAAAGAGTGGTTGTGCAACAGCTACCAGTGTTGGCAACTGGCTTTATTCCGTTGTTGGTGGAAATATTTCTGTCTTTTCTTCTCTATCAGCAGGAAAAATTGGTCTTACAGGTTCTCTAGTTGGTGTAGATGGTTGTTCGTTTGGTTCGTCGTCGCTTAACATAATTCAGATTTTTTAATTATTAAAAATATTGTTGTTATAAAAATTGTAGCTAAAGATAAAATTATAAATGTTTTAGCTCTATATAAATAGATTGACCTACTGTCATTTATTTCGGTATTTCTGTCGGCAATAGTTATTAATTTATCGGTTAAATCTTCTTCAAAGTCAATTTGTTTTTCTTTTCCAACTTGCTTGTTAAACTTAGGGATTTCTACCTTTTGAAAATGCCTAACCTCTTTGAGTAATGAAACATTCGGATAGTTAAATCCTCTTAAAAAGTTATTATATGATTTTACAAGGAAAATAATACTTATCGTTAATAAAAGAATCGTAATTCCCAGTAGAATCAATGCCATTCTGTTATTATCAATAATGATTTTATATTCAGCAGTAGTGTAGTAAAATGATATTAATCCAATTAATAAAGATATAATTCCAATTGGAACAGAAGTAGAATCGTCAAGACTTTTTCGTCTATTCAGCTCTCGGTCGTAAACACTTTTATAAAATTCTAAATCGTTCATTTTTCTCAGGTCGTTGCTTTTTTAGCTTCCAACTAACGTCAAATTTAACTAGTTGATTAATAATAGTTTAACTATTTGTCCCTTTTAAAATTCGTTAGCAAAAAAACTCAACTCGATTTTTTAGTAGGATAGGGGTATAGTTAATATTAACTATATCCCCATTATACCCGCAAGTTATTATTTTTTCTTAATTATTTAATACTATTGTTATACGTCTTTGCGAGGGAGTCCCATCCCGATGGCTATCGGGACGACTGTGGCAATCTCTTAATTCATTGAGAGACTGCCACATCACGCAAAAAAGCGTTCCCGATGCCTCGGGAGCAGAGACGTATAAAACTTTATTTATTCGTTTTAAGTCTTTATTCTTTTCCTCCAGAGGCGGACAAGTGTCTTAAAGCGATTTATGCTGAACTTGTTTCAGTAAGCGGTCTTTCGTCTTAATTTATTTACTTATTCCGAAAGACCAACTCATCATCAAAAGCATCTAATAAGATATTACTTTCAGCCGTTATTTTACCTGCCAGTATTTCTTTTGACAATTCATTTAGTACTTTACGCTGTATCACTCTTTTGATAGGTCTTGCACCAAATTGAGGGTCATAACCTTGTCTAGACAAACTTTGAATGGCTTCTTCAGTTGAAGAGAAAGTAATTCCTTTTTCTGCAAGCATACTGGTTAGACTCGTTAATTGTAATTTAATAATTTGAGTAACTTCTTCTCTATTGAGTGGTGTAAACATGATAGTTTCATCAATTCTATTTAAAAACTCAGGTCTAATAGATTTTCTTAATAAAGTAAGGACTTCATCTTTGGTTTTATCAAGTATCTTCGTTCTATTATCCAGATCTAGGTCTTCTAAGTTCTCTTGTATAATATGAGCACCCATATTTGAGGTCATAATAATAATAGTATTTTTAAAGTCGGCTACACGTCCTTTATTATCAGTCAGTCTACCTTCGTCTAATACTTGTAATAAGATATTAAAAGTATCAGGATGTGCTTTTTCAATTTCATCTAATAAGATCACAGAATAGGGTTTTCTACGTACAGCTTCTGTCAATTGTCCACCTTCTTCATAACCAATATATCCCGGAGGTGCACCTACCAATCTACTCACAGCATGACGTTCTTGATATTCACTCATATCAATTCTGGTCATTGCTTTTTCATCATCAAATAGATATTCTGCCAAGGCTTTTGCTAGTTCTGTTTTGCCAACCCCGGTTGTTCCTAAGAAAAGGAATGTGCCAATAGGTTTCTTATCATCTTGCAATCCTGCTCTTGAACGACGTACGGCATCTGAAACAGCTATAATAGCTTCATCTTGACCAATAACTCGTTTGTGTAATTCATCTTCTAAATGCAATAGCTTTTCACGGTCGCTTTGTAACATTTTTTGAACAGGAATACCTGTCCATTTTGCAACCACTTCTGCAATATCTTCACTGGTCACTTCTTCTTTTATCAAGGCTGTTTCTTGATTTTCAGCCAGTTTTAATTGCAATTCTTTGAGAACTTCTTCTTCTTTTTGAATTTTTCCATAGCGTAATTCAGCTACCAATCCGTAATTACTTTCTCGTTCAGCACGTTCGGCTTCCAGTTTATATTTTTCAATATTTTCTTTAGCTGTTTGTATTTCATCAACCACACCTTTTTCACTTTTCCATTTAGCATAGATGTTATCACGTTCTTCCTGTAGATTAGCCAGCTCTTTACGAAGGTGTTTTATTTTCTTTTCGTCTCCTTCACGTTTAATGGCCTCGATTTCAATTTCTAACTGCATAATATTTCTGTCCAGTACATCTAACTCTTCAGGTTTAGAATTGATCTCCATACGTATTTTTGCAGCAGCTTCATCCATTAGATCAATGGCTTTATCCGGTAAAAAACGATCTGAAATATAACGTTGCGATAATTCAACAGCAGCAATAATGGCACTATCTTTTATTTGTACCTTATGATGTGTTTCATATTTTTCTTTGATGCCACGAAGGATAGAAATTGCGCTTTCGGTATCAGGTTCTTCTACGATAACTTTTTGAAAACGACGTTCCAGCGCTTTATCTTTTTCAAAATATTTTTGATATTCATCTAAAGTAGTGGCACCAATTGCACGTAATTCACCTCTTGCCAATGCAGGTTTTAGGATATTAGCAGCATCCATCGCTCCTTGTCCGCCACCGGCACCCACCAAAGTATGTATTTCATCAATAAACAAGATGATATCTCCTTCGGCAGAAGTTACTTCTTTAATAACGGATTTTAAACGCTCTTCAAACTCTCCTTTATATTTTGCACCTGCAATTAACGCTCCCATATCTAAGGAATAGATCACTTTATCTTGCAGATTTTCAGGCACATCACCTTTAACGATACGATGTGCCAATCCTTCTGCAATAGCAGTTTTACCGGTACCGGGTTCTCCGATGAGAATGGGGTTATTCTTTGTTCTACGTGATAGAATTTGTAAAATTCTTCGAATCTCATCATTTCGTCCAATAACCGGATCTAACTTACCATCATTGGCTAACTGATTTAAATTCTTTGCATATTTATTCAATGAATTATAAGTGTCTTCAGCACTTTGCGAAGTCACTTTACTTCCTTTACGGAGTGCTGAAATAGCTGCTTTTAGATCTTTTTCGTTAACTCCATTGTCTTTTAGCAGTTGAGATGCCGCACCTTTAGATTTTAGTATTGCCAATAATAAATGCTCAATAGATACATATTCATCTTTCATTTTTTTGGCAATATTAGCAGCGTCGGTCAACATAGTACTAGCTGTACGAGATATCATAAGGTCGCCACCGGTAACTTTTGGAAAACTCTGTAATATTTTTTCAAGTGCTTGCTTGAAAATATCAATATTGACACTTAGCTTATTTAATATAAACGGAGTGACATTTTCGTCAACTTCAAAAATACCTTTTAATAGATGGGCATTTTCAATTTGTTGCTGTTCTAAGCCTTGTGCAATTTGCTGAGCTTGTTGCACGACTTCTTGTGATTTTATAGTAAAATTATTAAAATTCATAACTGTATTTTTTTTTAATTATATATTCGTCAAAAGGTGTTCCATTGTAAAAAAGTGATGTATTGTACGTCAAAATGACCTGTTTTAAGAGGTTTTTAAAGACATTTTGACATTTTTATACTTGAAAGTTTTGATATTATTTTCGACAGAGTATAAGAAACCTAAAAAGATATATTATGGAACAAAAACCACCATTTCCTCCTTTTACGGAAAAAACCGCGAAACAAAAAATTCAAGGAGCTGAAGATGCATGGAATTCAAGAAACCCCGAAAAGGTATCACTAGCTTATACAATAGATAGTGAATGGAGAAACAGAACAGAGTTTATCAATGGGCGTAAAGAAATTAAAGCCTTTTTAGAGCGAAAATGGAATAAAGAGCTTGATTATAAATTAAAAAAGACATATTGGTCACATTCAAACAATAGAATAGCGGTTAGATTTGAGTATGAATGGAGAGATAATTCAGGACAATGGTATCGAGCTTATGGCAATGAGAACTGGGAGTTTGACCAAAATGGCTTGATGAAAAAACGCTATGCAAGTATTAATGATTTACTAATTGAAGAATTTGACAGAAAATTTGTTTAAATTTAATAAAAATTATGATATGAATTTTTTGAAAAACCTATTATCAGGGCAAACGCATACTTTTTTCTTTAGATAATTAAATAAAAAGGGTTATTTTATAGTTGCTTTTTAGTTGTAAAATTTGTATATTATATTGATAATCAATATTTTATTCACAATGAAAATAGCCAG
>JAKISU010000020.1 GCA_021648445.1 Flavobacteriaceae bacterium | reverse complement strand
CTATTTTTTAAGAATATTAGTGAAAAATGCAGGTGCTTTTTTAACTCTACTTTATCTAAAAATAAAAATTGTTATCAAACTGCTTGAAAAATGAATTTTAACTTCTTGTAAAATCAGCAAGCCCTATTTAATACTAATTTATCAGAACCGGTATCAATTATAAAATTTCCTTTTCTGTTTAGCACTTCAGCTTCAATAACTATTAAATGATCGATTAATTTAAAAGGAATACGAACCGTGTTTTCTGAAATGTATTCTGCTTTAGGAAAGTGTAATTTCTGAATAGTATTTGGTTTATCTATCGCAAATAAGCAATTTGTACACCAGCAAAAAAACAATATGAAGAGTAAGCATTTTCTCATTTAGTCATAAAGATACATATTAATAGACGACTAATAAATGAACAATGTTACATTATTAAAAATAAAAAACACTGCCAATTGGGCAGTGTTTTTTAAAATTTATCTATGGTGATTCGTCATTTACATCATTCCCGGCATTCCGCCACCCATTGGAGGCATTCCACCACCGGCAGGAGTTTCTTCTTTAATATCAACTAATGCACATTCAGTAGTTAAAATCATACCTGCTACAGAAGCAGCGTTTTCTAAAGCTATACGAGTAACTTTGGTAGGATCAATAATTCCAGCTTTAAACATATTTACATATTCATCTGTTTTTGCATTGAAACCAAAATCTTTTTTACCTTCTAATACTTTAGCAGCAACTACTGAACCTTCACTACCTGCATTTTCAGCAATGATACGTAATGGTTCTTCAATAGCTCTAGCCACAATTTGAACTCCGGTGACTTCGTCTAAATTATCTGTAGTGATTTTTCCCAGTACATTTATAGTTCTTACCAAAGCAACACCGCCACCTGCAACTATACCTTCTTCTACAGCTGCACGTGTAGCATGCAATGCATCATCAACTCTATCTTTCTTTTCTTTCATTTCAACTTCAGAAGCAGCACCTACATATAATACAGCAACACCGCCAGCCAGTTTAGCTAAACGTTCTTGTAATTTTTCTTTATCATAATCAGAAGTGGTAGTTTCTATTTGCGATTTAATTTGGTTTACTCTACCTGTGATGTCAGCTTTTTTACCTGCACCGTTTACAACAGTAGTATTGTCTTTATCAATAGTTACTTTTTCTGCTGTACCCAACATATCTATTGTTGTATTTTCTAATGTAAAGCCTCTTTCTTCAGCAATTACTGTTCCACCGGTTAGGATAGCAATATCTTCTAACATTGCTTTTCGTCTGTCACCAAAACCCGGGGCTTTTACTGCAACAATTTTTAATGAACCACGTAGTTTGTTTACTACTAAGGTAGCTAGTGCCTCACCTTCAACATCTTCAGCGATAATTAATAAAGGTTTACCTGTTTGAACAACCGGCTCTAAAACCGGTAGTAAATCTTTCATTGAAGATATTTTTTTGTCATACAGTAAAATATAAGGATTCTCTAAATCGGCAATCATCTTTTCAGAATCAGTTACAAAGTAAGGAGATAAATAACCTCTGTCAAATTGCATACCTTCAACAATATCTACATAAGTATCAGTACCTTTAGCTTCTTCTACAGTTATAACACCTTCTTTACCAACTTTTTCAAAAGCTTTAGCAATTAAATCACCAATGCTTGTGTCATTATTTGCAGAAATAGAAGCTACTTGTTTTATTTTATCAATTTTATTACCAACAACTTGTGATTGTTTTTGTAAATCTACTACTATTGCTTTTACAGCTTTGTCAATCCCTCTTTTAAGATCCATAGGGTTTGCACCGGCAGCAACATTTTTTAATCCCTCTTTTACGATAGCTTGAGCTAGAACAGTAGCGGTTGTTGTACCGTCACCAGCTAGATCATTCGTTTTAGAAGCTACTTCTTTTACCATTTGAGCTCCCATATTTTCTAAAGCATCATCTAACTCAATTTCTCTAGCAACAGTAACACCATCTTTCGTTATTTGTGGTCCTCCAAATGCTTTACCTATAATTACATTTCGACCTTTAGGTCCTAATGTCACTTTTACTGCATTTGCCAATGCATCTACGCCACGTTTTAATCCGTCACGAGCTTCTACATCAAATTTTATATCTTTTGCCATTTTCTTCTTGTGTTTTGTTTATTTGTTGAATTGTGTAATCGTAAGGTTTCTTACTCATAAAGACAATTCATTAATATATTTTAAGTTTAATTGTTGAATTATGCAATCGTAATATTTTTACAAATACACGAATAAACAAATCAACGATTCAATAAATTTACAGAATTGCGAAAATATCGCTTTCTCTCATGATTATATAATCACCACCATCTAGTTTGAGTTCTGTTCCGGCATATTTTCCATAAAGAACAGTATCACCAACTTTTACAGTGGTAGGTTCGTCTTTAGTGCCTTTACCAACAGCAACAACTTTACCTTGTTGAGGTTTTTCTTTGGCTGAATCTGGTATATAAATACCTGAAGCCGTTTTAGTTTCTGCAGCAAGAGGCTCAATAACTACCCTGTCTGCTAGAGGTTTGATGTTTATTTTACTCATTTTATAATTTTTTAGTTAATTAAATTGAAATAATCTATAGTCGAAAAATGTGCCAATTCAATATATATGACAGATAGACATTTTATGTAAAACTTTAGTTCTCTATATTCAAATATTTAGTAAAAAAAATGCCAACGTGTCATTTTCGTTGGCATTTTTTTTACTTAAAAATTTGAATTAGTTTGTTGAATCTTGAACTGTAGTTGTTTGATTGTCTATGCCAACCGGAATTTCATCAGAAACCTCTCTATTATTGATGGTTTCTTCTAATTGAGATCTTGTATCAACAGTATCTCTTTCAATGGCAACATTTGATAATAATATCAAGGCAAAAAGTACTATGGCTAATGTCCAAGTACTTCTGTCTAAAAAGTTAGTAGTGTTTTGTACACCACCACCTAAACTTTGAGAACCTTGACCACCAAACGAAGATGATAAACCACCACCTTTAGGGTTTTGTACCATTATAATTAATATAAGCAATACCGCTACAATACCAATTAAGATAAAAAAAAATGTGTAAGACATGATTTATGAATTATTTTTTCGTAAAAATTTTATTGCTTTAATTCGGTCTGCAAAGAAACTACTTTTTTCCGGATATTTCAAACTTAAAATCTTAAAAGCTTGAATAGCTTTATTGTATTGTTTTTGTTCTAAATATACACGAGCTAATGTTTCAGTCATTAGGCTTTCATTCTCGGTAATACTCTCAATAGCAATGTCTATATTATCATTTGATGATAGCGGTTTTATTTTTGGTTTGTCTTTAATAAACTGCTCAATTAAATCGAATCTATCATCTTGTTCTTTTCTTACTTTGATTGGTTTCACTTCTTTGCGTTCAATAGGTTTTAATGAAGTTACTTGCAACCATTCATTAAACGAATGCATTTCAGAAATGTCAAAAACCAATGGTTTGCCAATTTCTAGCTTTTGTTCAGCAGTTTGAACTTTTTCCGGTTTGGTATTAGTTACCAATACCGAGCTACTTATTAGAGGTCTTTTGACAACTTCTAGATCAATAATTTCGCTATCAGTAATAAGCTCTTGTTCTTTTTCTAAATTATTAGAAGCGTCAAGTGTATTAGCTGTTATAAAATCAAATAAAATAGTTCTGTTAGTAGTATAGGCTGCAGTTGTTTTTAAAGCATTGTTGTATTTATAACTATGCTGATTTTTTAATCCTTTTAGGTGGATGATTCTTGCAGCCTGAAAATAAGGATAGTTGTCTAATATATCTTCAATAGCAGTAGTTTGCTCTATTGATACAGTGTTAGGATATTGTAATAATGATGTAAATTCTGTAATGTTCATATTACCATTTTGCTACTGAAGCATTAAAAATATCTTGTGTTATACGTTCAAAAATTTCATTAAGAGCATCTTCTAAAACCGACCCTGTTAATTGTTGATTGGCATCAAAATCAGAAAAGAAAGAAAATGTTTTTTCAAAATCATCTTCTTCAACCAATTTATTATAAAACCGAACTCTAACAGAAATACTAAGCCTATTTTGTGCAGCAGTTTGCTCTGCAGTAGCACTAATAGGAATAATTTTATAGTCTGCAATTTCACCTTCAAAATGTAGATCACCTCCAGATGAGGTTGAACTTAAATTTGTCTGACTTATAAATAAATCTTGTAATGCAACAGTGAATTTTTGACTCACTATTGGCTCAACCAAAGCTGCATTATTTGGAAAATAATCAATCTGTATTGTTTTAGCATCACCTGTACTACCCCCGGTAAATGAATAGACACCACAGCTTTGAACAGCGAAAAGTAAAGTTATTAAAGTTATTGATGTTATTTTTTTCATTGACGAATTTAAAAGTACTTTATTTTGACAAATAAACAATTAAACGATGTAAATTACAAATCAACAATCTATAAATCGTATTGTTTGATTTTTCGGTATAGTGTACGTTCAGAAATTCCTAATTCTTTGGCAGCTAACTTTCGCTTGTTATTGTTTCTTTCTAAAGATTTTTTTATCATCTCAAATTCTTTTTCTTGTAATGAGATGGTTTCTTCAACTGTTTCAGCCTCTTGAAAACTTTCTTGAAAACTTGTTGGTGTCGATTGGTACACTTCTGTTTTTTGTGGAGAAATAATTTCTACTAAATTATCTTCTTCATTAGAAGTATCGCCATAAATTTTTTGAATTAATTGTTGTGTATTTTCTTTTGAACTGGTATTAGCACCACTATCCATTAGCTCCAGCGTAAGCTTTTTTAAATCGGTAATATCATTACGCATATCAAACAATACTTTGTATAGAATTTCACGTTCGTTTGCAAAATCACTGCCATTTGATTGTTTATTGATTAAAGCAGGGAAATTAGAATTGTAATCCGGTAAATAACTTTTAAGCATTTTAGCTGAGATACTCCTGTTTTTCTCAATAACCGATATTTGTTCGGTTATATTTCTTAATTGACGAATGTTTCCTCTCCAAGAATAATTTATCAAAATAGTTAATGCATCGGGTTCTAACCTGATTGTTGGCATATTATATTTTTGAGCAAAATCTGATGCGAACTTTCTAAATAATAAATGAATATCATCTTTACGTTTACGCAATGCAGGAAGGTGAATCTCTACAGTACTCAAACGATAGTATAGATCTTCACGAAACTTTCCTTTTTGAATGGCTTCCATCATATTAAGATTACTGGCAGCAACAATTCTGATGTCAGTTTTTTGGACTTTAGAAGAACCTACCTTAATGAATTCTCCGTTTTCTAATACACGTAATAAACGTACCTGAGTAGTAAGTGGTAATTCACCCACTTCATCTAAAAAAATAGTACCCCCATCAGCAACTTCAAAATAACCGTTTCTTGTTTGTGTGGCACCCGTAAAAGAGCCTTTTTCGTGACCAAACAGTTCACTATCAATAGTGCCTTCCGGTATGGCACCACAGTTTATGGCAATATACTTTGCATGTTTTCTATGTGATAGTTGATGAATTATTTTTGGGATACTTTCTTTCCCAACTCCACTTTTACCGGTTACCAACACAGAAATATCTGTAGGCGCAACTCTAATGGATTTTTCTAAGGCTCTGTTTAAATGCATATCGTTTCCGATAATACCAAAGCGTTGTTTTATGGTTTGTAAGTTTTCCATAAGCCCCTTTTAATTCCCCAGAGGGGAAATTTAAATTTAATTATTTTCAACTAATTTTCACTCTCGTAAAGCAACAAAATTTGCAGCATTACTTTATACTTTATTTTTCTCTATTCTCAGATTTATACCTACAAGATCTTCAAGACCTTGCAGGAAACTTCCGTCTCCCGTCTTCTGACTTTTTAATTGTTTTTAGAAATACCAACAGCTTTTCCAATAAGTGTAGCTGAAGTACAATCTTCAATTTTTATATTTACAAAATCGCCTAATTTGTAATTTTCTTTAGGGAAAACCACAACGGTATTTTGAGTATTTCTACCTTTCCAATATGTGTCAGATTTTTTTGAAGTACCTTCAATTAATACTTCTTCAATCTTACCAACATGTTGTTTGGTTCTATAATGTGAATGTTCTTGCTGCAATGCTATGATTTCTGCCAAACGTCTTTTTTTAATAACTAATGGTATATCATCTTCCATTTTTTTAGCAGCTAATGTTCCCGGTCTTTCTGAATAGGCAAACATAAATCCGAAATCATATTTTATATATTCCATTAAGGATAATGTCTCTTGATGATCTTCTTCGGTTTCACCACAAAATCCGGTAATCATATCCTGAGAAAAAGCACAGTCTGGAATTATTTTAATGATATTGTCAATTAATTTAATATATTCTTCACGGGTATGTTGACGATTCATACTTTGTAATATTCTGGTGCTTCCTGATTGAACCGGTAAGTGAATGTATTTACAAATATTGTTGTGTTTAGCCATTGCATGAATTACCTCTAAACTCATATCTTGAGGATTAGAAGTTGCAAAACGAAAACGTGTTTTTGGGAACTCAGTAGCACATAAATCTAATAACCGTGCAAAATCTACTGCAGTTGCTTTTGCAATTTCAGAAGCTTTTTTAAAATCTTTTTTGAGTCCACCTCCATACCATAAATAACTATCTACATTTTGCCCCAATAATGTAACTTCCTTATAACCTTTATCAACTAGTTCTTGTATTTCTTTTAGGATACTTTGCGGATCGCGACTCCGTTCTCTACCTCTGGTAAAAGGGACTACACAAAAAGTACACATATTATCGCATCCACGAGTAATAGAAACAAAGGCAGAAACTCCATTTGAATTTAATCGAACCGGTGAAACATCTGCATAGGTTTCATCTTTAGAAAGAATTACATTAACAGCATCTCTACCTGCTTCAACTTCTTCAACCAAATTAGGTAAATCTCTATAAGCATCCGGACCAACAACTAGGTCGACCATTTTTTCTTCTTCTAAAAATTTGGTTTTTAAGCGTTCAGCCATACAGCCCAACACGCCAATTTTCATATTTTTATTAGCATCTTTTCTTACCGCATTATATTTTTGTAGACGTTTGCGAATGGTCAGTTCTGCTTTCTCACGAATAGAACAGGTATTTACCAATACTAAGTCAGCTTCTTCTAATATCTGTGTAGTATCAAAACCTTGGTTGGCTAAAATAGAAGCTACAATTTCGCTGTCATTCAAATTCATCTGACAACCATAACTTTCTATAAATAGTTTCTTGCTATTACCTTTTATATGTTCAGTAACCAAAGCTTGACCTTGTTTTTTTTCTTCTATGACTTTTTCAGCACTCATTAATATTATGAAAAATTGGATTGCAAAGATACAACCAAATTCGACATTATGTGACATATTGGCAGAAAATTAATAGTTAAATTACTGATAAAAATTCATCAAAAAATTAATAAAAAGGCAACATTAAAAAATTTGATATACTTTTGCAATCTTAAAATCGTTGATTTAAAACTTTAATTAATAAACGTTGAATTTAAGTGTATGGCAAAAAATTTAGTAATAGTAGAGTCACCTGCAAAGGCAAAGACCATAGAGAAATTTCTAGGTAAAAACTTTCAAGTTGAATCAAGTTTTGGTCATATTGCTGACTTACCTTCAAAGGAGTTAGGTGTGAATGTTGATGGAGATTTTAAGGCAAACTATAAAGTTTCAACTGATAAAAAAGCAGTAGTCAAAAAGCTGAAAGATTTAGCAAAAAAAGCAGATACGGTTTGGTTGGCTAGTGATGAAGATCGAGAAGGAGAAGCAATTGCATGGCATTTATATGAGCAGTTAAAATTGAATGAAGAGAATACAAAACGTATCGTATTTCATGAAATTACTAAAACAGCAATTTTAAAAGCTGTAGAAAACCCAAGAAGTATCAATTATAATTTGGTCAATGCTCAACAAGCACGTAGAGTATTAGATAGATTGGTTGGTTATGAACTTTCGCCTGTGCTGTGGCGTAAAGTAAAAGGTGGATTATCAGCAGGTCGTGTACAATCTGTCGCAGTACGATTGATTGTTGAGCGTGAACGTGAAATAGAAAATTTTACTCCAGTCGCTTCATATAGAATTGACGCAGAGTTTACGAATAGTGAAGGTAAAAAATTCAAAGCTAAATTACCTAAGAACTTTACATCAAGAGAAGAAGCTGAAACATTTTTGAATTCTTGTATAGATGCAGACTTTAAAGTTATAGATTTACAGATAAAACCGGCAAAAAAATCACCGGCTGCTCCATTTACAACTTCTACTCTACAACAAGAAGCATCGCGTAAACTATATTTTCCGGTTGTTAAAACGATGATGATGGCACAACGTTTATATGAAGCAGGTTTAATTACTTATATGAGAACAGATAGCGTAAATTTGTCAGAAGATGCTAAAAGTGCTGCTCAAGAAGAAATTATTACATCCTATGGAAAACAGTATAGCAAACCAAGAAATTATAAATCTAAATCTAAAGGAGCTCAAGAAGCACATGAGGCAATCAGACCTACTACGATGAGTAGACAAGGAGTTTCTGTTGGATATGATGAAGATAGATTATATAGTTTGATCTGGAAACGTACCATCTCATCTCAAATGAGTGAAGCACAATTAGAACGTACAAATGTTAAAATTTCAAATAATAAAAATGAAAAGGTTTTAACAGCCAATGGTGAGGTAATTACATTTGACGGATTTTTAAAAGTATATCTAGAAGGTACAGATACTGAAGATGAAGAACAAGAAGGAATGTTACCAAAACTTTCTGTTAATGAGGTGTTAGATAATAATTATATTACAGCTACAGAAAGATATTCAAGACCTCCGGGAAGATTTACTGAAGCTTCTTTGGTAAAACAATTAGAAGAATTAGGCATTGGTAGACCATCAACATACGCGCCAACAATTTCAACAATACAAAGAAGAGAATATATTGTTAAAGGAACTGTCGAAGGAACTGAAAGAGGTTATACTGAGTTAAGATTAACAAATAATGCTGTTAGTGAAAAAAAATTAGTTGAAAAAGTAGGTTCCGATAAAGGAAAATTAGTGCCAACAGATATCGGGAAAGTCGTAACTGATTTTTTAGTAGAACATTTTTCTACCATTTTAGATTATGGTTTTACTGCTAAAGTCGAAGAAGAGTTTGATGATATAGCAAACGGTAAAGAAGATTGGACTGCCATGATTAAAGAGTTTTATGCCGATTTTCATCCTAAAGTAGAAGATGTTACTGCAAATGCTGAACGTGCCAAAGGAGAACGATTATTAGGTGTAGATCCAGAGAGTGGTAAAAATATGTATGCGCGTTTAGGGCGTTTTGGTGCTATGGTACAAATAGGAGAAGCTTCAGATGAAGAAAAACCTAAATTTGCCAGTCTGCAAGGCGAACAAACATTGGGTAATATTACTTTTGAAGAAGCACTAGATTTATTCAAATTACCTAAAACTTTAGGTGACTATGAAGGAGAAGAGATAATTGTTGCTAATGGAAGGTTTGGACCTTATATACGTTTTGGTGCAAAATTCATTTCTCTTGATAAAGGTGAGAATCCAATGTCGGTTGATATGGATAGAGCCATTGAATTAATCATCGCAAAACAAAAAGCTGATGCACCTATAGCAGAATATGAAGGAATGCCTGTTCAAAAGGGCGTTGGTCGTTTCGGACCTTTTATAAAATGGAATAATACCTTTATCAATGTCAATAAAAAGTATGATTATGATAATTTGTCTCAGGCAGATATTGAAGAATTGATTGAAACTAAAAAACAAAAAGACATAGATAAATTAATCCATAACTGGGAGGCAGAAGGAATAAGAGTTGAAAAAGCAAGATGGGGTAGATTCAATATTATAAAAGGGAAGCTTAAGATTGAAATGCCTAAAACTACCAATGCAGAGAAATTAACATTAGAAGAAGTGCAAGAAATTATTGAAAAGAAAACGCCTAAAAAGAAAAAAGCTAAAAGAAAAACTACGAAGAAATAGTAATATTTAGGTCTTTGCGAGTACTCAGGACTCGACCTAACAAAATAGATTAATTTTAGTCTCCTTGAGAGTGGAGTTAAAAATTTTAACCAGCGTATGTTTTGACGTTTAAAAATCTAAGAATAATGTCAATAATTGAGAAGATAATTTGAAGAATTGTCCCCTTGAGGATTAACGAGATGAAAATATATTTTCATTGAAGGTACCGAACGTAGCTCATTAGGGGTGTTTTGTGGTAATTAACTACAAAACGGCAACTTAAAAAAGTTACGTCAATGGTAGCATTATTGAAAAATAAAATATACTTTATTTTGAAAATAGCGAACGTAGTTTATTGAGGCTATAAAGTATTTAAAATGGTAATTCTATTACAATCTAATATTATATGAATTTTGATTTCCTTTTACCGGTTGAAGACGCAGATGCTGCTCATACAACAATGCTTTCAAATCAATCTTTAGGTAAAAGTATTTATATACATTCAAAAAAAAATGGACTACCAGATATCAAAGATGCGCATATTGCTATTATAGGAGTACATGAAGGTAGAAGAGCAGTTGATAATTTTGGTACCGGTAATAATTTTAGTATTATTCGTAAGTACTTATACCAATTATTCCCAGGCAATTGGTTTTCAAAGATTGTTGATTTGGGTAATATTCCTCAAGGGAATGATGAAGATGACACCTATTTTGCTGTCCAAGAAATCATAACTTACCTCATAAAGAAAAATATTATACCTATTATTATAGGAGGAGGTCAAGATTTAACCTATGCAAATTATAGAGCATACGATAAATTAGAGCAAACTGTAAACTTAACAGTTGTTGATACTAAATTTAATTTAGGGAATATTGAAGAAGAAATTTCCTCTGAATCTTTTTTAAGTAAGATTGTAATGGAAAAACCAAGCAATCTTTTTAATTATACTAATATAGGATATCAAACTTTTTTCAACTCGCAAGAAGAAATAGACTTATTAGAAAAATTGCATTTTGATAGTTATAGATTAGGTGAGATTGCCAATGATGTTAAATTGGTTGAACCTATTATGCGAGATACTGATATTGTGAGTATAGATATCGGTGCTATAAGAAGGTCAGAAGCCCCGGCAAATAAAAATGCAGTACCCAATGGTTTTTATGGCGAAGCCATTTGTGCTATTTCACGTTATGCGGGTATTAGCGATAAGGTTTCATTGTTTGGTATATATGAGTATAATGCCAAACTAGATGAGAAAGATCAAACGGCTCATTTAATAGCTCAGATGATATGGTATTTTATTGAAGGCTATAATTTTAGAATAAATGAATACCCTTTTACTTCAAAAAAAGATTACAAAAAATACATAGTACCTATAGAAGATACTACAATTAACTTCTATAAAAGTAACAAAAGTGATAGATGGTGGATGGAAGTTGAGCATCATCATAATAAAGTTACAAAGCGTGCGTTAATACCATGTACGTATCAAGATTATTTAAGAGCAGGCAACCAGGTAATCCCCGAAAGATGGTGGAAAACTTTTAGAAAATTAAATTAGTTATACACTAAATATATTTTTTTGACGTTCTTAAAGTGATTCTACGAAATCAAACAACCATTTTAAATTAAAATTGTTTTAATAAAAACGAATAGTATTGCTCCCTTTTACGGGGATATAAATTTACATTTATGAAAAAAGTAACCGTATATTTTTTACTTGCCATTTTCGCATTAGCAACAAGTTGTGGATCAAGTGATAGAGGAGAACTAACAGGAGTTAGATCTAAAAAGAAATTTTTTCCAGAAAAACCATTAGGAATGACATTAATTCCGGGTGGTGCATTTACTATGGGTAAATCAGATGAAGATATTGCCGGTGCATTAAGTACACCATCAAGAACTGTTACTGTTAGACCATTTTATATGGACGAAACAGAAATTACTAATAGTGAGTATAGAGAGTTTGTTGTTAGAGTTAGAGATTCTATAGTAAGAACTCAATTAGCTATCCTTGCTGACGAAGCTGGTTTTGGAGCAGCAAGTGCAGATCTTGATGCCGGAGCTCAAACCGGAGGAGATAGTGGAGACGCTTCAGGAATTCAAAAATATAAATTTGCTGAACCAGATACTACTGCCAATGTGTATTATAAATATATGATGGACAATTATGGTAGTTTGGGCGATCTAAATTCTCCTACAGAAGGAAAAGCATTGAATTGGGAACCTGAATTAGTATGGGGTGCCGGTGAATATCCGGATGCATATTACGCAGAAGCTATGGATAGTCTATATGTACCAATTAGTGAAACTTATGATGGTAGAAGAATTATAAATACAAAAAAATTACAATACTTATATTTCACTTTTGATAGAGAGGGTGCAGCGCGTAATAGCGGTAATAGAAAAGATTTTATTAAAAAGAATATTATAGAAGTATATCCTGATACTACGGTATGGGTAAGAGATTTCAATTATTCTTATAATGACCCGATGCACCAAGATTATTTTTGGCATCAGGCATATAATGATTATCCTGTTGTAGGTGTTTCTTGGCAACAAGCAAAAGCTTTTTGTGACTTTAGAACACAAAAGAAAAATAGATTTTTAACTTCAACTAATAAAAAGAAAGCATCTGGTAGAGTACCAAGCTTTAGATTACCAACTGAAGCTGAGTGGGAATATGCTGCTCGTGGTGGACTGGAATATGCAAAATACCCTTGGGGTGGACCTTATACTGTTAGTGATAGAGGATGCTTCTTAGCAAACTTTAAACCTGAAAGAGGTGATTACGCTGCAGATGGAGCATTATATACTATGGAAGCTAAATCTTTTAGCCCTAATGATTATGGTTTATATAATATGTCCGGTAACGTTTCAGAATGGACGGCTACAGCTTATAACCCTGCATCATACTATTTAGGTTCTACTATGAATCCGAATGTTGATGATGAAAATAATCATAGAAAGGTAATTCGTGGAGGTTCTTGGAAAGACGTAGCATACTTCTTAGAAGTAAGTACCAGAGACTATGAATATGGAGATTCTGCAAGAAGCTATGTAGGTTTTAGAACAGTACAAGACTACATGGGGACTAAAATGAAAGGAAAAAAATAATAACCAGAATACAATAATCTATAAAAATAGAAGTTTAACTAACTCGAAATTATAATTAACCCAAAAACTAAAATTAAAAATTATGGCACAATCACTTAGAAAGAAAAAATTAATGAACATGGCTTATGGCCTAGGAGCTGCAGTAGTATTAATCGGAGCATTATTCAAAATCTTACACTTTAGCATAGGTCCACTTACCGGTGGTGTAATGTTAACAATCGGTCTTGTTACTGAAGCATTAATATTTGCTATGTCAGCTTTTGAAGATGTTGATGAAGATCTAGACTGGTCTTTGGTATATCCTGAATTAGCAGGTGGTGAAGGAGGATTAGAAAAAGGAGCTAACGGAGAAGGTTTATCTGATAAATTAGATGCTATGTTAGAAGAAGCTAATTTAGATTCAGCTAAAATGGGTCGTTTATCAACGAGCATTCAAAATTTTGCTGAAGCAGCAGAAAATATTGCGCCTGCAGCAGATTCTGTAGCAGCTACCAGCAAATATAGTGAGCAACTTACATTGGCTACAAGTCAAATGGAATCTTTAAACAGCTTATATAGAGTACAACATGATTCTATGGCTAAACAGTCAGAAATGAGTGAAGCTGTTGCTGAAAATACTGAAAGACTAAAAGACCAAATGGAATCTTTAGCTACAAATTTATCATCTCTTAACGGAGTGTATGGAGGTATGCTATCAGCTATGTCTAATAGATAATAATTAATAACTAACCCTAAAACTATTAGAAAAAATGGCAGGAGGCAAACTATCACCAAGGCAGAAAATGATTAACCTGATGTATTTGGTTTTTATTGCAATGTTAGCAATGAATATGTCAAAACAAGTATTATCTGCATTTGGTTTCATGAACGAAAAGCTGACGACTTCGAACGTAACAGCGAACGACAAAAATAGTGCAACGTATGCTAGTTTAGCTACAAAAGCAACAGATCAACCTGATAAATTTAGCGACTTAAATAAAGATGCTCAAAAAGTTCAGGCTCTATCTTTAGAATTTAATTCATTCATTGATAAGGTGAAAGAAGATTTAACAGCTAAGGTAGAAGATAAGACCAACTATGAAACTATGGATGGTACCGATCAAGGAAACACTTATTTCTTTGCAGGAGAAAAAAATTCTCCTAATGGACAAGCATTTTTAGATAAAGTAAATAACTATAGAACTAAGGTAGTTGATGCTTTAAAAAATGCTCAAAAGAAGAAGGAATTTGAAGGTATTATATCTAGTGTAAAAAATCGTTTTGATACATCTGATCAAAAGACTAGAGATGGTGTAGAGCAACCTTGGTTGAGAAACCGTTATGAAGAATTCCCTTTAATAACAACTATTACAAACCTTTCTCAAATTCAAGCAGATATTAAAACTACTGAGGCAGAAATGTTATCAGCAATGGTACAAGGTCAATTAGAAAGTGATGTTTCTATGACTAATTATACTACTATTTTAGTACCTGAAACGGCAGCAACATTACAAGGTTCTAACTTTAAAGGTAAAATTGTATTAGGTCGTTATGATGCTAGTTTAAAACCTACCAAAGTTATTATTAATGGTAAAGAAATTACTAACATCAAAGATGGTGGAGCTGTATTAGATTTTCCAGCTGGTAATGTAGGTGAAAATGAAATTAAAGGTGAATTTGTTTTTAAAGAAGGAGATTCCCTTGTTAGACTTCCTATTAATAGTACTTATGCAGTAGTTGCTAAACCTAATGGTGCAGTAATTTCAGCAGATAAAATGAATGTAGTATATAGAGGTGTACAAAACCCTATAACAATTTCAATGCCGGGAGTACCGGACAATGCAATTAAAGCAAATGCACCTGGTATGAGAAAGTCAAAAGGTGTAGGGAAATATATGATAAGCCCGGGTAAAGGTAGAGAGGTAAATATTAGAGTTACTGGTAAATTACCTACAGGTGAATCTGTAACTTCTAATCAAAAATTTAGAATTAAAGATATACCGGCACCAATGGCAGCTGTAAGAGGTAGCCAATGGGGTACAATTAAAATGCCTAAAAGCTCATTACAAAAAGTAAGAGTAGGTGCAATTTTAGCTGACTTTGTATTTGATTTAAAGATCAATGTATCAGGGTTTAGTATAAAAGTACCGGGTAGACCAACTGTAAAAGTTAGTGGAACGAGATTAAATGCTGCAGCCATCAGAGCGCTTAGTAAAGCTAGACCTGGTGATATGGTTAGTATATTTGATGTAAAAGCATCTATATCTGGTAATAGCGGTTATTACTTAAAGAAAGTAGGTCCGTTAAATATTACAATAACAAATTAATAATAGTATTATGAATTTAAGAGGTTTTTTAATAGTGTGTGTTGCCCTAGTAGCAACAAGTTCTATAAGTGCACAGGCTAACTTGTTAAACGCAAAAATTCCTGAAGAAATAGGAATGAAAACTGTTGAACAGATAGCAGCTGATAATGACGCACCATTATCTTATGGTTATGTTGATGATAGAGACATACTTTGGTCTAAAATTGTTTGGGAGTATATTGATTTGAATGAAAAGATCAATTTACCATTCTATTATCCAATAGATACTAACAATATTGGCTCTAACAGAAGATCTCTTTATGATACATTATTAAGAGGAGTTAAAAATGGTGAGTTAGTAGATGTATATGATGATTCTTATTTTGAGAATAAGTTAACATTTAAAGATATTGAAGCTCGTTTATCTAGAATTGATACGAGTGATGCAGGTATTGAAATGTTAAATGCAGGTGAAGGAATTACTGATGAATTTATTGATAGAAGAGATTTAACATCAGGAGATATTACAGGTCTTAAAATTAAAGGAATGTGGTATTTTGATAAAAGACAAGGTGAGTTAAAATATCGATTATTAGGTATAGCACCGGTTGCACCTGATGTGAATTTTATTGATCAATATGGTGGTGAAGACGAGTCTGTTGAATTGTTCTGGGTATGGTATCCCGGTGCTAGAGAGCTTACTCATGAGATGAAAGTATTCAATCAAAAGAATTCATCGTATCCAATCTCTTATGATCATTTATTGAATGCACGTAGATTTGTTGCGAGCATCTATAGAGAAGAAAATATTTATGGTAACAGAGATGTTGCTGAATATATTAAAGGTAATGCATTATTTCAAGTACTTGAAGCTGATAGATTAAAAGATAATATCAGAAATAGAGAATTAGATATGTGGAACTACTAACAAATATTGATTATAGTATATTTGTAAACTCTTGCCTTCCTTTGGGCAGGAGTTTTTTATTTTGACTCTATTTTAAAAAAATAGAGTCAAAATAATCCCGCTGCAGAGCGGGATCTCAAATTTCAACCTAATACTCTAACTCTATTTTAAAGAATCACGCCAATAGCGTGATTAATTCAAAATAGTCAGTTCTCCCGATCGATAGCCTGAATACTCGGGCAAAATTGCCCTGCTTGCACTGAACAATGTCATCCTGAGCCTTTCGACGAAGTCTATCCTGAGCGAAGACGAAGGCTTAAGACAAACTCTGGTTGAAGGGTTGTTTCAGTATCAAGCGAATTCCATATTCTCAATTAAAAATAACTTGTTGAAAGAAGTAATCAGATGACTTTAAGTCATCTGATTACTATTTTAAGCCTACCTTTACTTCATGAATATTGACTATATCATTGTAGGCTTCGGTTTAGCAGGATTGGCTTTCGCAGAACAATTAGAAAACTACAATAAATCATATCTCGTTTTTGAAGATAACTCACAAAATTCATCACTTGTTGCCGGAGGAGTTTATAATCCTGTAATATTAAAAAGATTTACACCAGTTTGGGATGCGATTGATCAAATAAAAATTGCCATTCCTTTTTACAAAGAGTTGGAAGAGAAGCTAGATGCAAAATTTAATTACACCTTTGATATTCATAGAATTTTTACTTCAGTAGAAGAACAAAATAATTGGTTCAATGCTTGCGATAAACCTTTTTTGGCGGACTATATGATTCCTGAAATTATTCAGAATACAAATGACAGTGTAATTGCTCCTTTTGGGTTCGGTAAAATTACCAATACAGGAAAAATAGATACTAAATTCTTATTAAAAAGGTATAAAGAATATCTGATAAATAAAAACCAATTACGGTATGAGAAATTTGATTATTCTCTAATTGAGTTTGATAGTGAACTAGTTACTTATAAAGATATCAGAGCAAAATACATTGTTTTTTGTGAGGGGTTTGGTGTTAAAAAAAATCCATTTTTTAAAGAGTTACCACTACAAGAAGCCAAAGGAGAATTATTAACGATACATGCACCGGAGTTGAAAATTGATTATTTATTAAAATCATCAATCTTTATAATGCCATTAGATAATGACTATTATAAAGTTGGTGCCACATTTAATTGGACAGATAAAACCATGTTACCAACTGAAGAAGGTGAAAATGAATTATTAGTAAAATTAAAAAGAGTAATTACTGTCGATTTTGAAGTGGTAGAACATGTAGCTGGAATAAGACCTACAGTTAAAGATAGGAGACCTTTAATAGGTAAGCATCAACAGTATAAACAATTGGCAATATTAAACGGCTTGGGTACCAGAGGTATTATGTTAGCGCCTAAAATGGCTAAGAAATTATTTGATCATCTAGAACATGATTCTCCTTTAGATAAAGAAGTCAATATTACTCGGTTTAATTAAATATTTACGTCTTTGTGAGAGAGGACCGATAGCTCCCGGGACGGGACGGGACGACTGTGGCAATCTTATTGATATGAATTCCAAAGAATGAGATCGCCACGTCACTTATACTTCGTTCCCTGCCTCGCCGGCAGGCGGGCTCGCGAAGACGTTAATTATTCTTTCGAGTAGTTTTTAACCTTTCCTCATTTCTATAACTCGGATCATAACTAACAAACATATTGCTATATATAAGTCGAGCCAATCGCAACGTAAATGGAGTAAACAGTACTAGAGCAATGAATATTGCTATAAATATATGTAGCAGATTCAAACCAATAAAATTCAAAATAATAAAGGTCACAATTGATAACCCAACAGTTAATCCATAAGAAACATACATAGCTCCATAAAAAAAAGAAGGCTCTATTTCATATTTAAATCCGCAATGAGAACAATAAGTATTCATTTTCATCACTTTTTTTAAGTGTAATGGATTATTGTCTTCAAAAAAATCACCTTCATTGCATTTAGGGCATTTATTTTTGAAAATACTATATATTTTAGTTCCTTTTTTAAACATGCTAAATCTCAGAAATTAGATTAGATTTGCAAATGTAAAATTTTGTTAAAACATAAATGTAGTAATTGATACATTAACCTGTATTATTCATGGGTTTTCGTTATGAAAAGTCAAAATACCAATAAATAAGGGAAGCACAGGAGTTTTTATAAGAGGAATTGTTTACCCAATTTTGGGTTATAAAAATTTTGAGCATTTCCTTAGATTGCAGGTAGTTTGGCTTTGGAATAGAATATCCGTGAATAATACGGGTTAAACAGGTAAATACATACTTTTATTTGAAGTGATTTAACATTTTTTTACAACTCCCGGATGCTTCGGGACACTAATAAATTGTTTTAAATCGTATAGCTATTATTTCTCAAATTCAAAACCCAAAGTATTTTTAGAAATTTGTGTTAATTTTTGACTTTTCTATGAGATGAAGAACCCGTGAATTAGTGGCTTTTTAAATTGGTATAAGTTTTTCAGAATACATTAAAGCTAAATTATATATGCTGAATGCGCATAACATAACGGTTTCCTTTGCGGGAGAAGATCTATTTTCAAGTATAACTTTTAAGTTAGATGCCGGAAATAGAGTAGGCTTGGTTGGTAAAAATGGCGCAGGTAAATCTACCTTATTAAAGATCATTGCCAAAGAGCAAGAGTATGATAAAGGAACATTAGCGTTAGAAAAAGATATTAGAATAGGCTTCTTAAAACAAGATATTGATTTTGTTTATGGAAGAACGGTTTTAGAAGAAGCCTACGAAGCTTTTACCGAAATTAAAGAAGTAGAAAGAAAGCTTGACATCATAAATATAGCTTTAGCTGAGAGAACGGATTACGAAAGTGAATCATATAACCAATTGATGGTCGATTTAAGTGATTTGACGCATCAATATGAAGTCATAGGAGGCTATAATTATCAAGGAGACACTGAGAAAATTTTACAAGGATTAGGTTTTAAACGTGAAGATTTTAATATGTTGACTGATACTTTTTCAGGAGGATGGCGTATGCGTATTGAGTTGGCAAAATTATTATTACAAAATAATGATATTTTACTGTTAGATGAGCCTACCAATCACTTAGATATTGAATCTATTATTTGGCTGGAAGAGTTTTTAAAAAAATATGCAGGAGCCATTATGTTAGTATCGCATGATAAAATGTTTTTAGACAATACCACCAATCGTACCATTGAAATATCTCTAGGTAAAATTTACGATTATAAATACCCTTATTCAAAGTATTTAGTGCAACGAAAAGAGTTGAAAGAAAAACAATTACAAGCATTTAAAAATCAAGAGAAAGAGATAAAACATACCGAACAGCTTATTGAAAAGTTTAGAGCTAAAGCTAATAAAGCTTCCATGGCGCAATCACTGATTAAAAAACTGAATAGAGTTGAGCGTATAGAGGTAGATGCAGATGATAATTCGGTAATGAAAGTACGCTTTCCAATGTCAAAACAATCAGGTAAAGTAGTTGTAGAAGCCGAAAATGTAGCTAAAAATTATGGTGATAATCAAGTGCTGAGTAATGTTAATTTATTGATTGAACGGAGTAGTAAAATTGCTTTTGTAGGACAAAACGGGCAAGGTAAAACAACCTTGGCTAAAATGATTGTCAATGAGATTCCATTTGATGGTAAGTTAAAGCTAGGACACAATGTACAAATAGGATATTTTGCACAAAACCAAGCAGAATACCTTGACGGAAATAAAACTGTATTGCAAACCATGGAAGATGCTTCAACGGATGGAAATAGAGTAAAGGTCAGAGATATGCTAGGTGCATTTTTATTTGGAGGTGATGATGTAGAAAAGAAAGCAAAAGTGCTTTCAGGAGGAGAGCGAAATAGATTGGCATTATGTAAAATGTTATTATCTCCTTTTAATATGCTGGTAATGGATGAGCCTACCAATCATTTAGATATAGCTTCTAAAAATGTATTGAAACAAGCCTTAAATAGTTTTGAAGGCACCCTAATTGTAGTATCACATGATCGTGATTTTTTACAAGGATTAGCCAAAACGATATATGAATTTAAAGATGGTCATATCAAAGAATATTTAGGTGATATAGATTATTATCTAGAAGAGCATAAATTAGAAAACTTACGTGAAGTTGAAAAAAGAACAAAAATAGTTAAGGTAAAAGATACTTCAGCAAAGGAAGCATATCAAAATACTAAGAAAAACCAAAAACAGCTTAAAAAACTGCAAAATAGATTGGCTAAAATTGAATCTGATATTGCTAATTTAGAACGTGAACTTGCCAATATTGATATGGAGCTTTTAGATGGTGAGAAATATGCTGAGTTAACATCAAAACCTGATTTTTTTGACAACTATCAAGCTAAAAAGAATAAGGTAGAATCTTTAATGGTTGATTGGGAGAAACTGCATGAAAGATTAGAAAATTAAACAAGAAAAACCCGAAGTAAGTACATTTCTTTCTTCGGGTTTTTCAAATTAAAACAGAACTATTAGTGAAACTCTATTTTGAGAATCCGCCAGAGGCGGAGCACTCAAAATAGCTAGTTGCCCTGATCCTGATAGCTATCGGAATCAGTATCATATTAGTTTTTATCCTACTATTCTGCTATTGGCGGATATTTCGCCATTATTTCAGTAACAAATTCTTTAATTCTTGCCTCTTTTTTAGTTATATCTTTAGAAGTTATTAATACACCGGTACCCATACCTTGCCAAGCCAATTCTTTTTTATCAGCATCAATTAAGTCAATAAATAAAGTACCTTCGGTAGATTTTGAAACATTATTGAATGCTCCGTATCCAAATCCCATACCGCCAAAAGGGCCAAATCCACCAAAAGGACCAAATCCACCAAACCCGCCAAATCCACCAAACCCACCATAAAACCAAGGATTCCATCCGATAAAATTATTATTGTACACATTGATTTTTTCTCTAGATTTTGTGAATATGTTCACTAATAGATCCGGATTTTCTGATTTGGTAAAGCCTTTAGCTAACAGATCAGCTTCAATGGCACGTAATATTCTGCGCTTGTCTAGATCAGAAATTTCAACTTTGTCAATTCCTTTTTTATAAAATGCAAATGTTTTGAAATGATTAAAGTCTGTTTTTTTATCATAATCTGAAGATACTCTGACAGAAACACAAGATGTGACTATAAATATCAACAATAGCGGAAGTAATTTTAAAATTTTCATCTGTTAACTTTTAAATATTTTATCTAATAATTTATCATCTACCATGTTAGGAAGTGTCACTGTTAAATTGGGTTCTGCTTCCATAGCACGTTTAATAGCGAAGATCGCTTCGTCATTCCTTGCCCAGCTACGTCTGGCTATTCCGTTATTTACGTCCCAAAATAGCATTGTTTTTAAACGTTGTTCAGCTTCTTTAGTACCATCAAGAACCATGCCGAACCCACCATTTACAACCTCTCCCCAACCAACACCACCACCATTATGTATAGAAACCCATGTTGCGCCTCTAAAACTATCTCCAATTACATTATGGATAGCCATATCTGCAGTAAACTGTGAACCGTCATAAATATTTGAAGTTTCTCTAAAAGGAGAATCTGTACCGGAAACATCATGATGATCTCGTCCTAGTACAATTGGAGCAGTTATTTCTCCTTTTTTAATGGCTTCATTAAAAGCAGTTGCAATTTTAATACGTCCTTCAGCATCAGCATATAAAATTCTAGCTTGTGAACCTACTATCAATTTATTTTCTTGTGCGCCTTTGATCCATTGAATATTATCTGCTAGTTGTTGTTGGATCTCATTTGGAGCATCTCTCTTAATTTCCTCTAAAATTTCACAAGCTATGGTATCAGTTTTGGCTAAATCTTCCGGATTAGCGGAGGTACATACCCATCGAAAAGGCCCAAAACCATAATCAAAACACATGGGTCCCATAATATCTTGTACATAGCTTGGATAAGCCCATCCTCCGCCTCCTTCCCCAAGGGAAAGAGAGTCTTTATCTACAAAATTTTGATTAGCATCTTTATAAATTTTTGCTCCGGCTCGAGAAGCTTCTAATAAAAAAGCATTTCCATAGTCGAAAAAATAAGTTCCTTTGGCTGTATGTTTATTGATAGCTTCTGCTTGACGGCGTAAACTCTCATAAACTTTTTCTTTAAATAAATCGGGTTGTTCAGCCATCATAGTATTGGCATCTTTATAAGAAAGATCAACAGGATAATAACCTCCTGCCCAAGGATTGTGTAATGAAGTCTGGTCACTGCCTAAATCAACAAAAATATTTTCAACATCAAACTTTTCCCATACATCTACAATATTACCTTGATAGGCTATTGAAATAACTTCTTTGGTTTTTTTTGCTTTTTGTACTCGGGTAACTAATTCATCTAAATCAGAAATTACTTCATCAACCCATCCTTGCGAATATCTTGTATGTACAGCTTTAGTATTTATTTCGGCACATACTGTAATACATCCGGCAATATTACCGGCTTTGGGTTGTGCGCCGCTCATGCCACCCAAACCGGAAGTTAAAAAGACTTTTCCAGCTAAACCTTCACCGTGTTTTGCTATTTTTCTACCGGCATTCAACACTGTAATAGTGGTGCCATGGACAATACCTTGCGGACCAATATACATATAACTTCCCGCAGTCATTTGTCCATATTGAGTTACACCTAGCGCATTGAATTTTTCCCAATCGTCTTGTTTTGAATAATTAGGAATCATCATTCCATTGGTAACTACAACTCTTGGTGCATTTTTATTGGAAGGGAAAATTCCTAATGGATGACCTGAATAAATTATCAATGTCTGCTCATCAGTCATTTCTGCCAAGTATTTCATTACCAAAAGATATTGTGCCCAGTTTTGAAAAACAGCACCATTACCACCATAAGTAATTAGTTCATGAGGATGTTGAGCTACAGCAGGATTCAAATTATTCTGAATCATATGCATAATAGCTTTCGCTTGAATAGTTTTTCCCGGATATTCATCAATATGACGTGCATACATTTTATAATTAGGACGAAAACGATGCATATATATTCTTCCGTAAGTATCTAGCTCATTTTTAAATTCAGGGAGTAATATGTCATGATGTTTAGCATCAAAATAGCGCAATGCATTTTTTAAGGCGAGTTTTTTTTCATCATCAGATAAGATGTCTTTTCGCTTAGGAGCATGGTTGATTTCAGAATTGTACAATTTAGGATTCGGTAAAATAGTTGGAATACCTTGAAGTAGCTGTTGTTGAAAGTTATTCATTTATATTAATCTTTCTTTTAAGTAGTTTAAAAATTTCACGCAAAGTTAGCTAAGTTTTATTTTTCTCTATTCTCTATTCTCTATTCTCTATTCTCTATTCTCTATTCTCTATTCTCTATATCTCTTGAGTTTGTTTTCTTATCATATCCATATGGACAATGACGACAACTACTTTCACAACAGTAGCCTCGTTTAAGATGATATTTTTCTGTAAAGATCTTATAACCTTCTTTAGTAAGGTAAAAATCATCTGGTTCTAATTCTGGTAATTTGTTATACACTTAATTAATTTAAAATGTAAAATTACTACAAATTACTTTGGGCTTACGGAAAATTCCACTTGAAAATATGAAATGGAACATTGATGACGTTGATTGAGTAAATCTGTCTGTTGGCAAAGGTAGGTTCTCACTTATTTATTAATTTGGCATTAAATGTATTCAACTTTCTGAAAATCAACATGTTTTGAGTCTTGCGTCTAATAATCTATTGTCGCCTTATTAATATCATAAATAAATTTTTCTATATTCGTTTGCTGATATGAACAGTAAGATAACAAGTCAAAACGAAATTGTAAAGTTCTCTTTAATTAAAGATGTTGAGCTTGTTATTAAGCGTGAAGATAAAATACACCCTCATATCTCAGGAAATAAGTATAGAAAACTGAAGTATAACTTAATCGAAGCTAAGCATCAAAATTTTAATACTTTACTAACCTTTGGTGGTGCTTATTCTAATCATATTGCTGCTACAGCTGCTGCTGGAAAAGAATTTGGATTCAAAACAATTGGCATTATTAGGGGAGAAGAATTGGCTGATAAAATTGCTGATAATCCGACTTTGAGCTTTGCCCAAGAATGTGATATGCAATTCAAGTTTGTGTCTCGTAAAGATTATCGAAAGAAGACAGAGTCTAAATTTTTAGCTGCATTAGAAAATGAATTTGGTAATTTTTATGTTTTGCCCGAAGGCGGAACGAATGAATTGGCCATAAAAGGATGCGAAGAAATTTTAACTAAAGAAGATCATATTTTTGATTATGTTTGCGTGTCAGTAGGAACCGGAGGAACTATTTCAGGATTGATAAACTCCACAAAAAAACATCAAAGAATATTGGGTTTTCCTGCCTTAAAAGGAAACTTTTTACAGGAAGAAATAAAATTATTTACAACTAAAGATAATTGGGAATTAATTACCGATTATCATTTTAACGGGTATGGTAAAATAAATAGTGAACTAATAACGTTTATCAATCAGTTTAAAGAAAGAACCGGTATTCCGCTTGACCCCGTTTATACAGGAAAAATGCTTTTTGGTATTGTTAATTTGATCGGTAAAGATTATTTTAAAAAAGGGAGTAAAATATTGGCAATACATACAGGAGGTTTACAAGGCATACAAGGGATGAATATGAAATTGCAACAGAAAGGGTTGCCAATAATTATTGAATAAATGAAGTATCTTAAAATTATAATATCAGTTTTAACAATCAGTTTATTTGTGAGTTGTGGTTCACATAAAAAAACAACTACTAGAAAGACATCTTCAACAAATATACCTAAAGTTGTAAAGAGGACACCTACACCTATAAAAGTTCAAAAAATAGAGGCTGCTGATGTCGTTTTAAATGATTTAAAACGAAGAAAACCAAATTTAAATAAAAGTGCCTTAGCTTATATTGAAGAGTATAATGATATTGCTATTTTAGAGATGATATCTTATAAAATTCCGGCGAGTATTACCTTAGCTCAAGGTATATTAGAATCTCAGAGTGGTAAGAGTAGATTGGCTGTAAGAGGGAATAACCATTTTGGAATAAAATGCCATAAAAGTTGGAAGGGAAAACGTTTGTATCATGATGATGATGCTAAGCAAGAATGTTTTAGAAAGTATGATCATCCTTTGACATCTTTTAGAGACCATTCATTGTTTTTATATGACCGTAAAAGATATGCTGCTTTATTTGAGCTACGAAAAAAAGATTATAAAGGCTGGGCTAAAGGTTTAAAAAAAGCGGGGTATGCAACAGATCCTAAATACCCTAAAAAATTGATTGCACTTATAGAAATTTATGAATTATATAAATATGATGATTTTGAAAATGATTTTCATTATGGAGGAAAAGTTGTAAAAAAGAGTAACGATAGAGCATATAAAAACTCATATGTTATAGTTGCCAAAGGAGACACTTTATTTTCAATTGCAAAAAGTAATAATATTACAGTTAAAAGGCTAAAATGGGCAAACGGATTGAAAAGTAACGAACTTTCAATCGGACAGAAATTGTATGTAAAATAAAGAGGTTGTCTTAACCCGAATTATTCATGAATGATTCGAGAAATGCTATGTTTGTAATTTGTTTTTTGGAGTTTAAGAAATAAAGAAATTTATTTCTTTCTACTATTAATTACTTCAACAACATCAATGTCTTTATATTTCGGAGCAATTTCAAAATAATCAAATGGCAATCGAGCTTTTTGCTCTATCAGACTTCCATTAGTAAAAGCACGTAGTAAAATATCTTCTACTAAAAAATCTAAAGGTTCACTCTCAGGATGATATTCATTTTTAAGAGATAATTTGAACATTTTAGCCGTTGTGTTATACCAAAATGCTTTCCAACCACTCCTGTATTCTTTTACAAGACCATATGCAGTTAAACCAGTTTGCCTGTGTAATAATTTGATAAGTATTCTACCTTCGGTGCGTGTCATTTTTTTGAGTTTATCTGTAAACTCATCTTCCATATATTTTTGCATTTTTTTAGTATGCTTTTTTCTTTTTCGCTTAGAACGGATCAATGCTAACTGTTCGTTCAATTGAATCAGTCTTTCAGCAGCTAATTTTGCATAAGGATAGGCATTATGTACTTTTTTCCAATACCAATAATAGTAACGCTTTTCTTTAGTGGTTTTAAAATTGAACTTATTTAAAACGATCACTTCATCTAATGAGATCATAATAGAATCACCTCTGATAACTATCATATCATTAATAATGGTGTCTTTTTGAACTTCTTGAGCAGAAATTGAAAATGATAACATCACAATAATTATAAAGATGAAATTTCGTATCATATTTTCCTTTTTTTGGAATAGTGCTAAAAATTGTTCCAAAATTAATAAGAAGCTTATAAAATAGTAACGTTATTTTTAGTATAAATTATAAAAAGACTCATGAATTTATAAACACATAAGCCTTTTTTAAGAAAATTTAGGTAATACCAATTTAAATATTTGATGTCGTAAAATAAAATAGATATTATTTTTTACAAGATTGAGACAAAATATTTTAGCATAGCCATAGTTACGGTACAATATTTTAACGATAAAATTGTGAAAAAGAAACTATTTTATGCGACATTATATGTTTAAATTGGTATAAGTTATAATTCTCTTCTATTATCGTTAGAGTTAGTATCTATCAATTTATTGAAAGAGTCTATACCCACTTCTGATGGTTTTTGATCTACAATTAGTTGAACCTTATTATTAATAGTAGTGATTTTATGCTTTTTTAAATATAGTATTATCTCTTTCTTTTTTCCATCAATATCTTCTTCGGCAAAAATACCTACATCAATATAATCAGCTAATGGAACAGAATATATCGGCTTTTTCATTTTATCAGTTTTATAAGAGATAGAATCGCCTACTTTTTCTCCGTAATATTTCTTTCCTTTTTCATTATTTCTATATTTACTAACATTAAATTCTATATCTATTTGGTATTTTCCGTTTTCAAGTTTTGTAGATGTTACATCAACAATTCTGTTTTTATATAAGGTAATAGTTTCAAACATATCTTTGATAACATACTGCAAAGAGTCTGGAGTAGCTTTTTTAATATAATTAATCATTTCAATAGAAGTGGTATAAGGAGCTTCTTGAAATTTCACTTTTTCTACATATTGTTTTAAAGCATTGTTTAATTTTTTTTCTCCAATATAATCGCTCAAAGCATAAAAAACTAAGGATCCTTTTTGATAATGAATATATCCTTGTCCGTCATTATACATCAACGATTTTTCCCGTTTACGCTCTAATGTACGTTGTGTTAAATAATCATCTAACTGCCTTTTTAAGAATTTGTGCATTTTATCTTTTCCATGTTCATGCTCTAATACTTTTAAAGATACATATTCTGATAAATTTTCAGACAGCATGGTTGCTCCCAACACATCTGCTCCAATTACTTGATGCGCCCACCATTGATGTGCTAATTCGTGTACTGTAATTGCAAACGGATAATCTACACCACCTTCTTCCGTATCATCTACATCTGCAATAAAACCAACACCTTCAGAAAATGGAATAGTGTTTGGAAACGACTGTGCAAAGCTTCCTTCTGTTCTTGGAAACTCTATAATTCGCGCTTGCCTGTGCTGGTAAGGACTAAAATTTTTAGAGTTATAATCTAATGATGCTTTCATACCTTTCATCATTCTATCTAAATTATAATCATGTCCTTTATGGTAATAAATTTCTAAACTAATACCATTCCATTGCTCTTTTTTAACTTCGTATTTAGCAGAATTAAATGCATCAAAATTTAAAATCTTACTATCCATTTTATAATGAAAGTATTTACGACCCTCTTTTACCCATTCTTTTTGTAAATAACCGGGAGCAATAGCAATCTGATCTTCAGAGGTGCTTACAGTTGCTTCAAAATCTATCCAATCGGCATCTTTAGAAATATAGGTGTTTGCTAAAGCTGTTGAATCTGAAGGATGTGGTTTTAATTTATTTTCTGGTAAATCGTATTTTTTACGTGTTTCATCATCTTGTAATTCTCCACCACTACTATATCCTAATGAAGGGAAAATACTCGAGTTTATAAAAGTTCCGTTACTTCTGACTGGAGAATGCCTTTTTAAAAATGTATTCTTTTTATTTTTAACTGTAAAGGTCAATGAAATACTATCATTTGGCTGTAAGGATTCTTTAAGCTGATAAACATCAAAATGATAGATAGTGTCTTCTGAAACCAAGGTGTTATTTCGATCAAATTTAAATGTACTCGGATAGTCATTATGACTTAGGAAAATACTATCAATTCTCTGGTTAGATTTATTAACCATCGTATATGTTCCTTCGGCATCAAAATTTAATTCTTCAGGGTGAATATTCATAGCAACCCTTACAGATATAATTCTGGGTTGAATTGTATTTTCATATTTTTTATACTTTTTTTCCCAATTTACAGCTTGTTGTTCGCTTTCTTTTGACGAGGTATATTCGTTTACAATATTATTTTCATGATAAATTTTAAAACCGAAGCTTAGAAAACCTATTAATAAAATTGAAAAACCAATTACAGTTTTTCCTTTAAAACGAGATTTTGCTATGGATAATCTCTCTTTAAATGAATGGGGCAAACCTCTAACCCAAAATAATCCTGCTAAAATTAACAACACTAAACCGCCTAACAACCAATATATTTTGTAAATAAAATATCTTGAAAATGAAGTGCCATATTCATTCATATCAGAATATGAAAAACGCGGACCTTGATTGTATTTGTAGATTGATTGTTCTATGCCTGCAAAACTTAACAAAGGCATTCCCATTGAAATTATCAATAAAATAAATAAGCCTAAATAAGGATTAGGGATCAATGTTTGAACAAATAAAGCCAGTAAAGCCCAAATTACAAAATGAATAAAATTAAGTGCATATAGTTCAAATAAATAATGCCCAATTTCAAAATTATAATAACCATTATATAGCTGTATAAGAATTCCACCAATCATTATAACTAACAATAATATGAGTTGCATTTTTAGCAATGATATCAATTTAGAAAGTAATAAAGACCAGTTAGGTATTGGTGTTACATCAATTAAGTGGTTGGCTCTAGCAATTTTACTTCTGTGTACCAACATACCTGCATATAAAAAGGTTAAAATATTAATAAATAAAGCAAAAGTATTACCGGGGATGGCTAACATCTGCCAAGTAACCGGTAACGTTTTTGTTCCGAATATTTGCCCTAAAGAAAGAGAAGAAATTAAAATAAAAATCAATCCAACTAACAAAATACTTATAAATGGCCAACTTTTTATTATATATTTTAAATATATATTAGAAATTCTCCAGGTAGTTTTTAAGTTTTGTAAAAAAGAGAAACTATGTGTTACTTCAGGTAATTTAATTCTAGTAATTCCACCAAAATTAGATTTAGTAATACGTTCTTCTTTGTGTTTTTTAAAGCTAAATGAGACTGCATTTTGACTAAAAGAAAAATAGTTATAAATAGCACCAAAAACAATGGTTGCAATAGCTAACCACAATAATCTATTATAAATGATTACTCCTTTAATGGGTAATAATTGTTCGTTCTGTTCAGCTACAGTCCAATAGCGAGTATAAAAAATAGAAGCTTGCCCTCCAAAAGGATCTAATAAAGCAGCAGTGAATCTATTATCAGGGTTAGATAATAATCCTTCAGCTAAACCTTGAACGAACATTAACAAAACGACTGTTATAAAGCCGGCAGCAATATTTCGGCTAAAAGTTACTACTGCAAAGACAATGGCTCCAAATAATAATGTATTTGGAATGATGTATATAAAATAAGATTGTAAATATGCTAAAGAATTGAATGACCCAACTATATCTTGATTGGTTCCCGGTAGTCTGAAACCGATAAACATACCCAGACCAATTGAAAAAACAATCAAAAAAACGATAAACATTGAGCTAAAAAATTTAGCAAATAAATAGTTGGCTTTTGTAAATGGATACGAGTATAAAATGGTATGCATTTCACTTTTATAATCTCTATAAGTTGAGATGCCGATAATTGATGGAAATAAAAAGAAAATTACTATAGTTATGCCATTGAATAAGCCGTTAACTCCCATTGGAGAATTTACAATTTTTGATGATCCTGTTGTTGAGGTTAAAAAATCAAATAAGCCTGCTGAACTAGCTGCAAAAAATAACGATAATAGGAAAAAAATAGCGAGATAAATATAAAATGCGGGTTTTTTAAACCAATATTTTAATTCATGTTTAAATATTATAGAAAACATATGTTTTAGTTTCGTGTAATTATTGAGTTGTTAATTTATCTGTTACCTCAGAATTAAGAATGTAATAGAGGCTTAATTTTATTAAGAATAGATTCATCTTGTTTCAAAGCAATAAAATACACATCATCTAACTGTGGTGACGCTGCTACAAAATCATCTGCAGGCTTTTCTAATGCATATATACTCATTACAGATAGGAACCCGAAAAATTGGGTTTAATGATTTGGAAATTATCGGTTAATCTATTTTCGAATTCATCATTTATCCAAATTTGATTATCAAGGAAATCAATCACTTTAGCTC
>JAKISU010000167.1 GCA_021648445.1 Flavobacteriaceae bacterium | reverse complement strand
CAAAATAGCATTCAGACCACCAAAAGAAATATCTTTAAATTATTGATTATTAATTAGTTGATTAAATGAATGAATGATTTAGACTGTGAAATCTTGGATTCCCGAAAACCTAAATGGATTGAGTATATATGATTTATTTGGGTGATTTTTTGCAAAATCATTACGACGTGTTTTACTGTGAATATTTACTGCTGTTGTACTTTTACGGATACGAGTACGTGAATATGAATGACGCACGTTTTTATGTACATGTACATTTTTTCTATACGCATGAACATGGCGTGGGTGCCAAAAGTGAAAATGTTTCGGATAATATCCCCAATAAAAAACGGACCTATATGGACGGTAAAATGATCTCCAAAAAAGTGAAAATAATACTGGTCTATTTATATAAACAGGTTCAATGATATAATTTGGACTATACATATATACATCTCCAACGACTTGAATACTGACTTTTCCTTCATTATCTTTTTCTACTTCTAAGGTTGCTACATCTTGAAATAAATCTTCTCCAAGAACTGCTTGGATTGCTATTATATGTGTATCATTTTCGACAGTTTCAATAACTCTGAGATAATCTACATTATTATCTTCATTTAAATCTAGATTTGATATTTGCGTTTTAGGATCATTTAATCGTTCCTCAAAATCTTCTAAATCTTTCGCATCTCCAAAAATGGATGCTACAGCTTCTAAATCTAGATGATCACCAATATTATCATTCAGTGCATTAACGGTTGTGACATCTTGTGCGAAAAGTCCATTTATGGTAAAAAATAATACCAAAAGTAGACTTGTGATTTTCCCCTTATTCATAATTTTCATTTTTATATTTAGCAACAATAAGACTAAATAGAATGGAAAAGGTTTAATCAAAAACGTAAATGTGATTTAATATTTTAAAGAAGTTTATTATACATTGTATAAACTATATAGCTTTAATACAAATGAAAAATAAAAAGGCATATCATTTTTGATATACCTTTTATAAATTAGTTTAGTGAATTATAGAGCCCTAGATGAGTTATGAGTTCATAATAAAATGTTTAGCTTTTACCTATTTTTTTTAATTGTTTTTTGATTTTATCAATAGCTGACTCAATTGATTTTTCAGGTTCAATTACATTATAGGCACCCCAAAATTCGGGGTCAGAAAACCCGGAAGCTTCATCGGCAATAATAATTGATGGTCTTAAACGCTCTTTAAATTTAAGTTTTTCTTTATCTGTATTAATTTTCCAATCCGTAATAGCCATTTCACTAATTAATGAATATACAGAGTTAAATAATTTGCCTTTGCGTTTTATTTTAAATGTTAATTGCACATTACTATATCCATAATACCATTTTCCGTCTTTTTCACGATAATCAACTCTATATGCAGCTTCTGTAGGATATACAAAAACATTTTTAGGCTTTTTCTTTACAAATAATTTACTTGTTAACTCTTTATTTTCAACATTAAGACTATAAACAGCACTTGTCAATGCTAACGTTTTAGAATCTATAAACAATTTACCATAATACAATGGCTCTATCACTTCATCACGTTGCTTAAAATTAACCACATATACCGGTTTTTCATTAATTGTAGTAGATGGGGCAAAACTAAAAGTGTAAAGGTCAATTACATCATTGGTAAACATAAATTCAGGATATTTCATCAAGTCTATATATAGTGCATTATAAGGCCCTCCTTGTAATTTTAAAGCAATTGTATCAAGTTTTGTGTAATCAGTACTCTTTCTAGCTTTATATAATTTTATATTATCTTTTTTTGAAGATGTGTATGGTTGCTTATATACATTTACTATAGCTTCAGCTAGCGATACATTTTTCTTGCGTTTTTTAATAGTTTCACGATAAAATGCGGTCATTATTGAGTATTCATTTAGGTTATTATCGCCTTTCTTTTTAAGGGTTTGACGTACCAATACTTTGGCATCTGAAGGTAAAGAAATATCAATTTCTGATAATTTAGTTACAGATGCTATAAGCATTATTCGTGTTTCTTCTTTTTTAAATTCTGATAAAGGAATTGTCTTTTTAAGATAGCCCAAAAACGATACTATAATTTCAGCATTACTTATACTATTCGGGATTTTTAATAAAAACTCACCATCTGTATTAGAAACTGTACTGATATTAGTACCACTAACTAAAAGTGAGGCAAATACTAATGGTTTTTCAGTTTGACTATCTACAACTACACCACTATATTGTTTATACTCATTTTGCGCTAGTATTGAAGTTGAAAATCCTATAATAAATAGTAGACTTAATAATATTATAGTTGATTTTTGTTTTGAGAAGTAGCCTTGCATTTTCATAATTAATAAATTTATAGTTTAGACATTATCAAGTTTTAATGATAAATGCATATAAATTTAGTGAAAATACTTTAGATAAAGTGTATCTCTCTGGTTTTTAACATATAGAACTCATTAAATAAAAAAGACCCAATACATAAATATTGAGTCTTTAATAAGTGTTTGATAGAATTTTAAATTTATAGTTTTACAACTTCCTCAGTAGCTAATAAAGCGAAAAATTTATTTAAATCCGGCATTATAATGATATTAGTACGCCTGTTACGTGCTCTCTCTTTACTAGTACTATTACCAGTTAAAGGCACATAGCTACTTCTTCCAGAAGGAATTAACCTTGAAGGGGCAACTTTATACTTATTTTGTAATAATCTTACGATAGCAGTTGACCTTTTTACACTCAAATCCCAGTTATCTTGAATACCCGCAGTATTAATAGTTCTTGCATCTGTATGGCCTTCAACCATCACATTAATGCTTGGTTCAGCATTTAATACATCTGCCAATTTTTGAAGCATTGGATATGCTTTACTACTTACTCTATAGCTAGCAGTTCTAAATAGTAAACTGTCTGCAACAGAAATCATTACAACTGTATTATCTATATTCACATCAATATCATCATCGGTATTTAACTCACTTGCATTGATTGATTTCTTTAAATTATGCGCAATAGCGATATTCATTGAATCTTTTAATGTTTTTGCTTTTGCCAACTCTTCTGAAGACACATTCGAAAGTGTTGCATTTAATTTAGCACGCATATTATTAGAAATTACAGTACCTTCATTAAACTCAATCTTTCTGTCATTTTCTTCTTTTAAAATACCAGTTTCTTGTTGTAAAGAGCTTATTTTAGAATTATACTCATCTACACGTTTGGTAATTTTTGCAAATTTAGTTTCAAGATCTTCTTTCTCTAAAGTTGTTTTTTGTAACTGACCTTTAGTGTCAGTTAAATTTTGTTCTAATTCAAGGTATTTCTTTTTTGAAACACACGAAGTCAATAATGTAGCTAATACAACTACTGTAATAACTTTCTTTAACATGATTTTATATTTTTAGGTTATAATAATATTCCATGACTATCAATTAAGTCATAGCTTTTAACGGTACAAGATTATAAACGAAATCTAAAGGAATTCTTAAGATTTTAAAAAATAATAACTTTTGTGAATAAATGTTGATAAACTTTATAATAGCAGTAATTTGTACTTACCAGTTGTAAATTTTTAACTATTTGCTGTATGACAGGGATTACTTCTTGTTCAAACCATCTATTCTTGGCTTTCCAAATATTATTTCTTGGAGAAGGGTGTGGTAATACTAAACATTCATTAATATTTAAGGATACGTTTTAATAAAGCCTCAATAAAAGGTTATTTAACCAAATATAACTTTATTAATCTTTCGGAGGCGTAATCATAATATGTGCATTCGCCTTACCGGGAAACATTAACCATGGGTGTCCGGGAGCATTAGGCTTTAATGATAAACCTGTGCTAGCCTGTGTTGCAAAAGGAATATACACTACATAACGATAATTGGCATTTCTAACTTTAGTACTATCTATATCAAACCAACCACTTTTTCCATGTAAAATATGTAAGGTAGCTGACTTTTTTGGCATAGATAAAGAGCCGTCACGAGCTTCTTTTTCTCTGGTATCTCTACGTTCTGTAAACGATTTACCTTCTGCTTTTAACACTCTACCTCTTGCCATATAAGGATCTAGATCCTTATGATAACTTACCACTTCAAAACCATCTTTGTTTGGATTGTCGGCAATACATACCATATCATTTGTACCTTCTTTTAATGTTATAAAGTTCCCTTCACTATCATAACCATACACTTTAGCATCTTCTCTAACTTCTTGCGGAGCAGCCAATAATGCAGATGCAATTTGCTGCTCATTTGTAAGCTTTTGATTAGGTACTTTTATTGCTACTTCAGTCGATTTGATTTCTTCTTTTGGTTTAACTTCAGTATCTTTTTTAACTTCTTTGCAACCTAGCAATAACAATGATACTATAAAAAAAATGTTTCTGTAAAATTTAAAAATGTGCATAATAAGTAGTATTGTATTAATAATTTATCCCACTAAATTACTGTAAATAATTAACTTAAATGTTAAGGTTTTTCTTCAATAGAATTTAATGCGTGATTAGGATCTATAAAATTCAAAAAACCAACTAACATTTTTCCTAAGCCCGAAAGGGTTTATAAACGTTCATTCTTACCTAAAACGCTTGAAATGGTTTCGTCTTCATTGCCAAATTGATAGCCGTTTTTAATTGTGAAAATATCATTAAATAGATCTTGCATAGCCACATTACCCATTTGATCTATGGATAATACAAACTTATTTTTAAATATACCCAAACCATTTAGGTTTTCGGGAGTTTTGGCGAAAGCTATTTTTTTCTTTAAAAAGGCAAAGAGTTCAAACCATAGCCTTTGTTATGGTTTTATTTTTTAACGCATTTAAACGTGTGGTTTGAGTATATAAAGGGGACTTCTAAAATTTAACCATCTGTCAATCATATAATTATCTGTATATTTACCTTGTAAAAATCCAATTTAAACCAAATGTACAAAGCACAAGGAAAAAAAGGCTTATTTGATGAGGAGTT
>JAKISU010000166.1 GCA_021648445.1 Flavobacteriaceae bacterium | reverse complement strand
CTGGCTATTTTCATTGTGAATAAAATATTGATTATCAATATAATATACAAATTTTACAACTAAAAAGCAACTATAAAATAACCCTTTTTATTTAATTATCTAAAGAAAAAAGTATGCGTTTGCCCTGGGTTGTTTGTACTGTTGAGGTGTTTGTAATAGCATTAATTCTCACATAGCCTTCAATTCTTATCTTTCTATACCTCGCTTTTTCAGCAGCTTTAATCCCTTTTGGTGAAGCAGTTGTAAAATTATCTTTCCGTTTATCATTATAGTATAACCAAAGTGGTTTAAACAAATGTTTATATTTAGAACTAACCTTTTTAAGAATATAACCTTCAATTCTTATTCTTTTATACCCTGCCTTTTCAGCGGCTCTAATTCCTTCTGGTGTAGCCGTTGTAAAATTGTCTTTTCGTTTGGCATTGTAATATAAATAGAGCGGAACAGCTTGACCTTCGTTATTAGAAGATTTACTTAGCACAAACCCATCCTTTCTTACAAAGCGGTACTTTGCTAGCAGTGCATCTTTTTTTCCTTGTGCAGTTGCTGTGGTGAAATTATCTGTTCGAGCGTTACTCCAGTAATGTTCTAAAGGTTTATATGTGACTTGATTCCGATGGTCTATTCTTGTTACTTGTGCCTGTACTGACAGCACATGAAAAAAAAAGATAACCCCTAATACAAGATAACCAAAGTTTCTTTTCATCTTAAATTTTGGTATTGTTTTCATAGTTTTATTTTTAATTATTGTTAATATTGAGAATAACAGTGCTTTTTAATAGCGTTTATATTATTCATTTGGTTTAATAGTATGTTTTTCTTTAAAAATTACTGTACCCTATTTCTATGATCAAGCCTCCAAAATCAAATTAAAAGGTGTTTCTGTAGTGAGTCTAAATTGGTTAATCCGAATATGAGTAACCTAAAACTATTTACATTATTACCCAAATGAATAATTACAACCCATTTGGGCAACTTCTTTTTAATCTCAAAAAAATCGTTAAAATTTAAGTGTGTATAGCACTAATTCCCTTCTATTAAAATAAATTTAAGATGCCCTACTAATGGAATAGAATTATTTCGTATATCTATCTCTCCAACCCTAAACTGGTTTACTTTTACTATTTCATTAAATAATACTACTGGTAAAGGTGACCACAGCTCATGACTTGCAGTAGTATTAAGATTAATATGTACAACAACCAATCCTTTATCAAGAATTTCTTGTGTTAATTCAGGTACATTAAATGTTTTGGTACTGGTTGCGGGTAAACTTATATCTCTTAGTATAATAGAAGTAACGTTTGCATTACCATCTTGCCCTGCAAGTCCTTGAGACCCTATTTCTCCATCTTCTGGAGAACATGAAAAGGTTAATACAATAATTAATGCTAAAAGCATATACTTAGTTCTTAAAATCACATTTTTCATAATTATTTGTTTAAAATTATTAATACTTTTGTTTTAAATTTATGATGTAAAAGTAGTTTTAGACATACTATTCTGCTAACAGTATTATCTCAAATGATAGTAATATTATCTCATAAAGATGTTGTGCTATTAAGAGACCGTCTGAAAAGTAATATTTTGTGTCAGTTTGAGTCTTTCGTCTTCGCTGCCATTGACGTCATTTTCATACGCTGGTTTTTTAAAACTCCAATCTCAAGGTGACATCTCGTTTTAATTTAGTCTTTTTAGACAGCCTCTTTTATTGTAGAAATTTAACTTTTGTAAGAAAAGATGATGAAAAATTGGTTTACTTAAAGATTTGAATTTTTCTTACTAAATACAGAAGGTGATATACCATGAAATTCTTTAAAGCATTTGGCAAAATAGGATAAGTTATTGAACCCTACATCATAGGCAACTTCAGTAACATAAGCACCTTTTTGTTTTAAAATTTGTGCTGCTCGTTTTAATCGGAAATTACGAAGTAATTCACCGGGAGATTGATCAGTTAAGGCTTTTATTTTTCGATGTAATTGGGCATTGCTCATAGCCAATTCTTCTCTCATCTGTGGTATAGCAAAATTTGAATTAGAAAACTCTTTTTATAATAAATTGATTATTTTTTGTAAAAATTGTTCATCTAAAGAGGTTACTGTGACTTCTTTCGGATGTATAATGTCTTTTTTAGAAAACAGTTCTCTTAATTTCTGACGTTGCTCAATCAAGTTTTTTATTCGAGCATGGAGTTCTTTAGAATTAAAAGGTTTGGTTAAATAATCATCTGCACCTGTTTCTAATCCTTCAATTTTATTTTCTACTCCTGCTTTTGCAGTAAGCATAATTACGGGTATATGACTCGTATTAATCTCTTTTTTTAGTTGTTTACAAAGAGTGATTCCATCCATTTTCGGCATCATCAAATCAGTAATAATAAGATCGGGCATTATTTTCGATGCTTTTTCAAGTCCGTCTTGCCCATTATACGCTTCAATAATTTGATACTCATCTTCTAATTGCTGTTTAATAAAATCACGCATATCTTTATTATCTTCAACAATCAAAATAGTATGTAAATTTTTGTTTTGAGGTTTTATTGTTATTGACGCTTCTTCTTTATTAATTTTTATATTAAACTCTTCTTCATCTTCTTTTTGAACTGTTTTTATTTCTTCTAAAGGAATCATTATTTTGAAAACACTTCCTCTTTTATACTCGCTTTCAACATGAATAGTTCCTTTCATTAATTCAACGAGTTCTTTTGTTAATGACAAACCAATTCCGGTACCTTCTTTTTCTTTGGTAAAACTATCATCAACCTGAAAAAATCGATCAAAAACAAACGGTAATCGGTCTGATGGAATACCACAACCTGAATCAACAACTTCAATTTTTAATTGTTCTTTAGAAAATTTTACTAAAATCTTAACGATTCCCTCATCATCAGTAAACTTAAAAGCATTACTTAATAAATTGTAAATTATTTTATCAAGTTTGTCCCTATCAAATGAAGCCCAAAGTATTTTTTTAGATGGTATATTAATTTGATAATCCATATTTCTTTGTGCAGCATGTGAACTAAAGGAAGAAGCTACAGCTCTAAGACATTTATATACATTACCTTCAGAAGATTCTAACTCTAAATTTCCTGATTCTAGTTTTGAAAGATCAAGTAACTGATTCACCAATTTTAATAACCTATTTGCATTTCGCCGTATCATTTTTACATTAGATATGCTTAATTTTTTTTCAGGATGTTGTTCTAATTGTTCAATGGGTCCTTTAATTAAGGTGAGTGGTGTACGAAATTCATGAGAAATGTTTGCAAACAAACGCGTTTTCATCTTATCTACCACTTTTAATTGTTCTGTCTGATTTTTTAACTGAAGGTTTTTTTTGACTATTTCTGAGGTACGATCTTTAATAGCAGCTTCTAAAATAACATTTTTTTTATATAATTGATTTGATCTCCATTGTGTTATCAATATTACTACCCCAATAGCTCCAAAACCATATAGAAAATACATCCACCAAGTTCGATACCAAGGAGGTAAAATGGTAAAAAAATAACTATCTTCTTTACTTATCTGATTAAAAACATTTTTTGAACGCACTTTAAAACTATAATCTCCTTCTGGTATATTGGTATAATCTTTTTTAGTTTCTGATGTCCACAAAGACCAATCTTTATCAAACCCTTCAAGTTTATATTGGAACTGATTTTCAGATTCATCATAAAAACTAGGACTTGCAAATTGAAATCGTAACTGATTGTATTTAAACGAAAGCTTAGGTATTATGGATGACCCATAACCTCCAAAAATAAGGGAATCATTTTGCCATAACACACTAGATACAATGGTTTTTGAAATTACCGTGTTTTTATTGTGTTTTTTCTTTAAATCGTGCCGTACTATCCCTGGTTTTCCTCTGTACCAAACAATACTATCATTAAGTTCCGGATATGTTGTACTTCTTCTTCTATCTATAATTCTTTTTTCGTTTAGCCTTTTTAACTTATACTTCCCATCTTTTTGAAAAAAGGCGACTAACTGATCTAATCTATTATCTCCGTCATATTCAATTAACCAAATATTTCCTTGGTCATCTACAGAATTAATTTTAACTCGATTGTTCTCAAGTCCTAATTTTTTAAATAAGTTATCATCTTTAGAGAAGCGATCTGTAGTTGAGTTGAAAATAAAAACTTCGTCTCCTGATTTAATATAAAGTCGATTATCTATCATATAAGGTTTAACCACATTATTGGGAAGTCCATCTGCTGGAGTAAATGTTTTGACTGTCGGTGATATTTTTTTTTGGTAATTAATTGATACTCTAATTAACTCATTCTTATCTATACCTACCCATAGTTGCCCTACAGTATCTTCTACCATTTTACTTACGACATTATTACCTACATCGATAAATAACTCGTGTGCCCATATTCCTTTTTTATGATATATGGAAACTACTCCTGATGATGTTCCTACAAATACTCTATTAGAATCTACTTTAGATCGGTATAATGTTTGGATAACTAGAGGAAATAACTTTTTATGTTTTCCATATTCATCAATTTCGTGAAGTCCATTACCTGATCCTATTAACAATCTGTCTTTAAAAAGTAGCATATCGCGTACTGAACCAAAATTACCACTAACAGGTTTAATAGAGCTATTACCTGATTGACTTGCACCTTCTAAGTAAAATAGTCCTCCATTTCCCCCCACAAAGAGTTTATTCCTAAATCGGTGAATATCAAAAATTAGATCCGGAGTATTGTTATGCTTATTAAAAAAAGAAAACGGAGAGGGATATTCAATTTTTGCAATTCCAGATTCCAAAGATGCCCAAAGTAAACCCGACTTATCTTGAAAAAGAGCATAAATTACATTAGGTGGGTTCTAAAAATTGATTTTTTTTAGTTTTCTCAAAAAACAAGAGTCCTTTTTTATTTTTTTGAGAAAAATTACATTTCAAATGTAGAAAAAATTTGTTGGATTCAATAATAAGTATTGAAAT
>JAKISU010000165.1 GCA_021648445.1 Flavobacteriaceae bacterium | reverse complement strand
GGGTTTATAGCAGATAAGATACAAAAACCTTTGCATTTACCCAAGAAATAATCAATAAAAAATAAGACTATCTAACTGAAATTCAATTATATAAAATGATTTTTTTAGAAAATCAGCAAGCCCTAAAGTACCAATGAATTAAAAGATTTGATTTTTTCTATCCCTTTTATTTAAAACAACAAAAATAGACAACAGTTATATTTAGTAAATAAAAGGTGCTATGCACATTGATTAACTTACATCGAAATCAGGTTAATTATTTAATGATATAAGCTTTTTTAATATAATCAAGCTTTGGAAAGATGTTTTTTAAATAAGTATTTCCTTTTTTATATATTGAATCTATTCTGTCTGCAGGTTTTTCTGAATAACCGCTATAGAATTGTTTTATGACTTCCATCCCTTTACTCACTTTAGCAACTACAGGAAAGCCTTTTACACCACCATAATATATCGTATCTAAATATGGTGAATTGTTTTTTAGATTTATAAATATTTCTGAGGTACGCGTTTTTTTTCCACCACGGGCAAAAGCAATTGTACCGATAACATTCTTCTCTACTATCGGTTCGTCTATTACTTCGTGTGAATTCCAAGATTTATTTAAGTTATTATTGTTATGAATACCAAATTGAGCTACAAAGTTTGGTACTACTCTATAAAGTGCATTATCTGTGTAAAATTCGCTAGTAATTAATTGATATAATCTATCTACTGCTTTTGGTGACCATTTGCGATGAGCTTCAATCTCAAAATTTCCTTTAGTGGTTTCAAATCGGACTTTAAAAGTTTCTGGAGCTTCTATTTTTGTCCATTTATCTTTAAAAATTTTAGGACTGCATGATATCATAATGCACGATACTAAAATTAGAGTTAAGGTGTTTTTTATTTTAATTATCATTTAGCTCATTTTTTTCATCAACCACAATTGCTATTTTATTCCCTAAAGGACTAATGGCTATCCTTGTAATTCCATTGAGTTTAAAAGATTCTAAGGATGCAAATTCAATCCACTCTTTATCGATACCGGGTTTTAGTTTGAATAGTTTATTTTCTTTTCCCATAATAATGGTACCATCAGGTGTCCAAACCATATCTTGTGAATCTATTAAAGCATCAGCAATATATTTTTTTTCACTATTAACAGGGTTAATTGAATAAATTTCAGGCTCATTTTCTTGGAGACTGATATAACTTATTAAATCTGTTTCCGGAATTTTATGAATAGACCTTCCAATATTTTTTTCTATTGGATACTTAATTTTAAATTTTAAATTAGAAACTTGTAATGTTGAAGGGTCACCCAGTACAAAAGCAACAACCATATTTTTATTATACCAAGCATGATATCCTACTGTTAAATTTTCTATCAATACTTTAGGCTTTCTTCTGCTGAAAGGATACATCCATAGTAATTGAGTGCCATCACCTTCTAAACGAATTGCTGTAAAATGTTTTTTATACGGTGTTTGAATAGGCGAATATTCATTACCCAAAGTGCTTGTCAACCAAGCCTTTGTTTGATTTTCAAGATTATATAAAACAATATCAGTTTGATTATCTCTTGTTGAGGCAAACAGTACTCCGGTACCGTCATTCAAAAAAGAAGGTTGATTATCATATCCTTTGTTTTTTGAAATATTTACAGGGTTCTCAACAGTGAAAACACTATCGTTTTGTATGAGGTCAAAAAGATAAACTTCAGTAGCCGGTTGACTATAGACAAAAACTGTCGTTAAAAATATTAATAGTAGTAATTTTATTTTCATAGATATTAATACTTGGCAGATGTATCTTTCGGGGTTGTTTTTTTGATAAATTCTCTCAAATGTTCATTTGCAGCTTCTAAATCTTTATAGCGTAAATACATCATATGTCCACTTCTATATCCATGAAAGTTCAAGCGATCTTTGAGTTTACCACTTGGGTCGATCTGCCACATGGTGTATTTTGCATTGAAATATGTGGTTGCACCATCATAATAACCAGATTGAAACAATACATTCAAATACGGGTTCTGTGCCATAGCTTGGCGTAAATTATCTCTGGTATTGTCTTTACTGTTATCCCAAGGGCGTACATTGCCAAACATGTTATATTTAATGTCTGTTTTGTAATTTAAATGTTCTCTTATATAATAGTTGATTGCCGGTGTAAATGAATGTAACCAGGAAGTTAGTTCAGCACTATAATCAGGACGTATTCCTGTATCTTTTTTATCAATACCTAAATAACGAGAATCTAATCTGCCAATAGTAAAGCCTTTATCACGTTTTAACTCCTTCCAAAAAAAGGAAGTAGGTACAACCAAATTATTTTGTAAGATCGCTTTTTCAGATAGACCTGAATAATATGACATTTTAGCTGCCACTTCTTTCTTTTTAGCTTCGTTTAAAAAACCTCCTTTGGTAAGTGCCGGAATAACTTCTTCAATAGTATATTTTTCTACTTCGGGTAAAATCTCTAACAGATCTTTTTGTTGTAGATCAGCACTTAATGCTTTTTGATACCATGCGGCAGCCGTAAAATAAGGTAAATTTAATGCTGATGAAACAGGCCCACCGGTTCTAAGCACTTTATAATCGGCAGGAGAAACCAAAATTACTCCGTTTAAGTACATCCATTGTTTATTTTGTAGCTCTAAGGCTAAGCCGGAAACACGAGTACCTCCATAACTTTCGCCTATTAAATATTTTGGAGATCTCCATCTATTATTTTTAGTAACAAAAGTGTTAACCCATTCGGCTAAATATTTAATATCTGCATTGATTCCGAAAAATTGTTTACGATCAACTTTTTTATCCTTATCAGCATTGATAATTCTTGAATATCCGGTATTAACTGGGTTTATAAATACAATGTCGGCTACATCTAAGATAGAATATGGATTTTCTTTAATACCATAGGGTTGTACAGGATAACCTTCATCGTCAATTTTTAAGATCTGAGGACCTGTATAGGCAATATGCATCCAAACAGAAGCAGAACCCGGGCCGCCATTAAATGAAATGATTAATGGTCTAATAGCATCATTTTTAATGTCAGAACGTTTGTAATATGTATAAAATAATGATGCTATAACTTTACCGTCTTTATCCCAAACAGGTTGTGTTCCGGCAGTAGCAGAATAAGGAACAACCTTACCTTTAATAGTAACCGTATGTTTTGTTTTTATAGCAGATTCTATTTCTAACTTTCTGTCTTGTGCAGTTGTGATAACTACAAAAAAGAATGCCAATATTAAAGAAGCGTAATTTTTCATATGTTTTTTTTATCCTGATAGCTATCGGGAGTCAGATAGAACTCGCATAGTAATTATTTCGTCTCGATGGTTATCAGGAGGTGCTGAAATTCTTAAATATGCTCATTTCATATCAACTATTTTGATTTGTTATGTGTTTTTCGAAATTGGGTTATACAAATATAGAATTTTGTAAGGTTTTTGTATAGTTTATTTATCAACAATTACTCTCTATGTTTTCTATTTTTTTGACAAAGTTCAATAATCTGTTGTATTCTATTTTGTCTTGTCTCTTTACGTTTAGCTTGATTGAGCCAGTATAAGTAACTTTTACGATAGCTAGGTGCAAAATTTTGATAATTGTCAAAAGTAATACTATTTTTATTAAAAGCTGTTTGTAGATCATTAGGTACTATTAGATTTTCAACATCATCTAAAGCTGTCCATGAACCATCTTTTTTAGCAGCTTCGATTTTTACCAAGCCACTATGATGCATTAAATTTTCTTTAATTAAACTTTCTATATAGGTTTTATTGAGTTTACTCCAAACACTTTTCGGGTTTCGTGGACAAAAATATTGGCGTCTGCGCTCATGATCCAATTTTTTTACGGTGGAATCAATCCAGCCAAAGCATAGCGCTACTTTTACAGCTTCTTCCCAACGCATACTAGACTTTTTGCTTTCTACCTTATAAAGAATAAGATAGATTCCAGTTGAGTTATTATGATTTATTTCAAGCCAGGAACGCCACTCTACATCGTTTTTAAAATAGATTTCCGGTTTATCAAGCATTTAACATAATTTTGAATATATACTTGAGGCAATTTACAAAATTTGATAGTATATTTATGTCTTACTAAAACTAACATGACCATGAAAATTTTCACCTCACTTTTTATATGCATTCTTTTTATTTCAACAACTATAAAAGCACAAGATTCTAAAACAATAGACTTACCTTAATTATCAAATTCCTGATGCTCCAGAAAAATTTACTGCCGGTACTGTAGCTGCGAGAGTTATTGACGGACTTGGGTTTCGTTACTATTGGGCAACCGAAGGTTTACGCAATATTGATCTAACTTATAAACCTAATGATTTTGCCCGAACTATGTTGGAAACTATTGATCATATTTATGGATTATCTAATGTTATTGTAAATGCCGCCAAAAAATCAATAAATGATTTTACGCTTGAACGACCACAATTAACATATAAAGAGAAGCGCAAAAGAACCTTAGAAAACATAAAACAGGCAAGTGAAATACTTAAAATAAGTGATGCTCAGGAAATAGAAAAATTTGTAATAATTTTTAAAGGAAAAAACGGAACAAGCGAATACCCTTTTTGGAATAATTTAAATGGTCCTATAGGTGATGCACTTTGGCATACCGGACAAATAGTGTTATTGCGGCGTGCATCTGGAAACCCGTTTAACTCAAAAGTAAGTTTGTTAAGAGGCAAGTTGCGAGATTAATAAGTTTTTTTTATTCAATCTTCATCATCAATATCGGAGTTAAAAAATAATTTATGGCTTGAAGTAGGATAACAGATGACGGGAGTGTTCTTCGGTCTTCCAACCACATATATTTTATCTTTTATTTGTTAGATATACTCATTACAGATAGGAACCCGAAAAATTGGGTTTAATGATTTGGAAATTATCGGTTAATCTATTTTCGAATTCATCATTTATCCAAATTTGATTATCAAGGAAATCAATCACTTTAGCTCT
>JAKISU010000019.1 GCA_021648445.1 Flavobacteriaceae bacterium | reverse complement strand
CTCAAAGAAAGTAATCTTTGGCTTTATTTTCAAATGAAAAATTTAATATATTTTTCCCGATATAGAGCTTCAAAAAATAAAAATGGAATACTAGAAAATCTAAATCCCCTTTTTTAAGGCTCGACTATTTATAATAAGCACATTAAAATCATCTTTAAAATCTCTACTATAAATCCCTTGAATTGAGCCTTTATTTTGAGGTATTTTAAGCGATTTAAAATCAGCAAAAGTACTTGTCTGTAATGCAATTGAGCCATTACTATTACAGCTTTCTAAGGTTCTAAAACCATCAAATTCATCAAAAGATTCTCCGGCATAACTTTGAGATACATTATACCTGTGTACTTGCATATTGTCTAATTGAATAAGTGTGTTTTCGTCTTGCTCAGTCAACTCTTCGAGCGTAGTTATTTTTGGTGTTAGCGTTATAATTTCAGGATCTCTAATTATAAAATCTCTAAATTCGAATTCTTGAATTTGTTCTATATTATTACCTGATTGTTTTCCGATAACAAAAACACCATTAGCTAACCCGACTGCCAATCCGTTCATTTTAATATATACCTTTCTACCTATTTCATAAGTATCAGCTAACCCTTTTACATTTACTTGAACATTAAACCCTAATCTTGGGTCAGCAGTATCAGAATTTCCATCAACTTTATTCTGAATGATTAGCTCTTCAAAAAAATTTCCGGCTTTATCACTTGAAATTACATACCCTTTAATATAAAGGTCTTGATCTTCATCAAAAACAGTAATACCTTCACCATTTGCCACTGCTTGTCCGTATTTAGACATCACATTTTTAAAGGTCATGTTTGCAGTAATATTAGGATCAACTATTGTTATATCAGGAAGTTCAAAATCTTCACCTTCAACACAAGATGTAATTAAAAAGAATATTATAAAAAGGCTTAAAAAGTTAGTTGATTTCATTCGTTCTAAATTTTATTAATTATTATTAATTTGAAAACCCCGAAGCTTCTGGGTTAAAACCGTATGTACACATTCACAAAATAAGTAGTTCCCCGACCATACCAATATTTAGGAGAAAAAACGGGAGTATCTAATGATTTATCATCTCTTAATTCTCTAAAATTTGCATTTCTACCTTGTTCAAAACCTCCGGTTTTATATGTTTTATCCAATAAATTATTTACACTTGCAAAAAAGCCAATATAGTAGTCATCAACCTTCCAAGACTTTCCACCTACCAAATTCACAACGATATAATCTTCAAACTTTTCTTGTTGTAATAATTCTCTGGCAAGGGCTTCATCATAATCATTAAAAACATTACCATCAAAATCTGATGTAAAATTTGAAGTTCTTGTTAAGGGACCTATATCTAAATAAGTATCATCAAAATAATTTATTGTTGCACCAAACCACCAAAAGTTGGGGTCTCTATACTCAAAACCTACAGAAAAAGCTTTTTGAGGTCCGCTGGCAATTCTATAGCTTTTAAGGTTAGATTGACCGAAATCTTTAAATCCATTTACAAACCCGGCTACTTCAGCTTCAGCTGAAGGTTCAGTTGTTAGGGTTAAATTAGGATTATTATCATAAGTATATTGACCTACAGAGGCTACTCCCTTCAACTTTACAGTTGGTATTATTTTATATTCTATACCCAATTCACCTCCAATATGTAGTTTATCAATACCTTGTAAAACTTCCTGTACAAAAGCAGTATTATCACCACCTATACCATCGGCAAAGAAAAAAGAGATTTCGGTTGCATCTTCAAACTTTGTATAATAACCTGTTAATTTTGCTTTTACTTTAGGAGACCTAAAAACATAATTGGCATCGGCGGTGAGGATTTTCTCTTCGGTAATTTCTATATCATTTTTATCACCAACAATATCATGATTTTCTCTGGCGTTAGAGAAAGTATTTCGTAACGAAGGAGCTCTTGAGAGATAAGCTCCATTGATATCAATTAAGTGTTTTCCGGTAATTTTATAGGTAAAACCTGCTTTTGCCCCAAAACCGGTAAAAGTTAATTCATCGCCTTTACCGAGAGAATTATCAGGAAAAGAACCGTTTTGAAAAATACCTTCTCTTTGATAATTGGTATTGGTTACACTTCCTGAAAGAAAGAGATCTATTTTATTATATTTAAACTGCGCCTGTGCAAAACCACTCAAAATATTTGCAAATAAGGTATAATTGTACTTAAATATTTCTCCTTCCTTTACAATTCTATTTGGATGTAGTAGATCATTTTGAACTGTATCAGGATTATTTAATAAGTCATCTGCAAAACTATCAACATCTAAATATCCATTTGCTCCTAAAAGATCAACAACTTGAGCAAAATTTTCTGATTTTAATGATTGATAATTTAGAGATGCAGTAAATAAAACATGATTGTTCAATTCCATATTTAAAATAGAATTAATAGTAAGCTGAGTATCATCTACCCGATCTTCATATAAAGCATAAATTGCATTTCCGCCATTTAAAGTATTGATAGTATTAGCAAAATATAGGTCATCCCAATTTATTTGACCATTATTGATAAATTCTTGTTGAGCACCGTAAGCAATTCCTAGATCATCTGGATTATTTCTTAAGAAATAACTTGGTAATTTTTGGTAATAAGCAGGACTGGGGTTGGCACCACCACCTTCAGGAAAACCATTTACTAGGTCAGTACCATTATAATCTAAACGACTATTTCCTAATTTTCCGAATTGATATGCAACATTGGTATTTAATTTGGTGTTTCCATTTATGTCCCAATAATGATTTAACATTAAAATGGGCTCTTCAATTTTTTTGATGCGTGAATTGCGTTTTTTACCGTTTTGATAACCCCAATATTCATTGTACTTAATGTCTTTTAAATCAAAAATTTCCTGTGTGTTTGGAGATGATTTTCCTCTGCGATTGGTAGCATATATTCCTGTAAAATTAAGACTATGGTTATCATTTAGCTTTTTTTCGACTGATGCAAAGAAAGAATTTGCATTATATGAAGTAGCATCTAAATATCCTTCGTTTCCCCAACGCCTTCCGAAAGAAATAGTATATGCCCAACCTTTTTTTGTCAATCCGGAAGCGTAACTAGCTATTACACGATTGGTATAACTTCTGTTTGATGAAGAATAAGTAACACGACCACCCGCTCTAGCTTTAGAAGCTCTTGTATTAATATTAATAGCGCCTAAAACTCCGCCAAAAGTATAACTTGATGGCGCTAACCCAGTTGTTAATTCTTGATTTCTTAAGACATCATTCAACCCACCCCAATTGCTCCATTGTGGTCTTCCGTTATAGAGCTTGTTCATTTTAATTCCGTTAATTAAGACGTTGGCATTATCAGAATCTAATCCTCTTACTCTAAAGAAGGATGGACTAAATTCAAAAGCTGCAGTTCTTGAAAAGACATCTCTTGAAGAAGATAATAAACCGGAAATATTATCAGCACCGCCAATATCATCATTTAATTCATCCTCAGTTAATGAAATTAAACCTCCATTATCTAGTGAAGCTAGATCAACAAATAAAAGAATGATTCCTAAATCAATTTCTTGGTTATCATCATTAATATTTATTGGAAGGGTTTGAGGTTCATAACCATTAAATGTGATTTGAACCAGTTGATTTCCTGTGGGAATATTTTTAAAGACAAAATTACCATTGGTATCTGTTTTTTGCTCAATGGATGTGCCAGATATGGTTAGAGAAACATTGACTATTGGATTGTTAGTTTCAGCATCTAAAACGGTTCCTTTTAAGGAAACTGATGGCTGCGCATTAACTTCTAAAAATAAAAAAGAAATGGAGAGTAAGGTTAATAAGACAGTATTCATAAAGTATTAAGGATTGATTACTTGTCAAAATTAATTGCAATATTTAAGAAGTGTATTTAAAAAATAGTGTTATATATGAATATTATTCTTATATTTCACAAAATTAATTATACCGAATTTAATAATTTGTAAATTATGCAAAAGGAATTTATTCAATATTTAAAAGAGAAAACGGCTGGAAATACTTCATTTGTAGATGAAATTGCATCTGTTTTAGATATTGGCTATGATGCAGCCTACAGGAGAATTAATTTAAAAACAAGTCTGACACTTGAAGAGAGCGTAAAACTTGCCAAACACTTTAAAATATCACTGAATAAATTGTATGAAGTAGGAAGCCAACAAACAATCCTTGCTGAAAGATCTCCAAAAATAATTAATCATGAACATTTAGAGGCTTATTTTACAGAATCGATTAATAATTTGATTCCATTAACAAAATTAAAAAGTGCTTCTATCATTTATTCCGCTAAGGATATTCCTTTATTTTATACATTGAAAGATTCCTTTATTACACGTTATAAAATTTATGTTTGGTTAAAATTGACCAATAAAGAAATGACAAAAAACAAAATTTCTTTTGATGATTTTATTCAGACGATCCCTTCTTCTTTGTTGGATAAAGCTTTTGAACTAGGCACCACGTATAATTTTATCAATATTACAGAGTTTTGGAATGACAATACTATTAACGGCACCATTCAACAAATCATTTATTTTTATGAATCACAATTATTATCTAAAGAGTTGGCTTTAAAAATTTGTGATGATCTTGAAGAAATTGTACATCATATTGAAAAACAAACCATTCAGCAGAGCATAATAAATTCTAAAAATAATGCTTCATACAATTTATATAAAAGCGATCTATTGACCATGAGTAATATTATAATGGTAAAAACCACTCATAAAAAGGCTTTTTTTGTACCCTATACCGTATTAGAGTATTTAAAAATTGAACATCAAGATACCTGTAATATTATGGAAGATTTTTTTGAAAGGCAAATGACCAATTCAAAGTTATTGGTCCATTCAGGTGAAAAAGACAGGACGCTTTTTTTTAATAGAATGCATCAAAAAATAAACAAATTACGAGAGCGAATAACCATTGATGATACTTTTGGTTTTGAATAATAATTACCTTATTAGAATGAATATAAAAACCATATTACTTATTTTATTTTCAACGACTACTTTTTTAGGATATAGTCAAGAAAAACAGTTTAAGATAAGAACCGTTGCATTCTATAATGTAGAAAACCTTTTTGACACTATTAATGACCCAAATAAATATGATGAGACAAGTCCGATTATGGAACTTAAAGGAAACAAGTCTAAAGCATATAAAAGTAAAATAAAAAATATGGCGATGGTTATTTCTAAGATCGGATTAGAAAAAACCAATACCAGTCCGGCAATTATAGGATTGGCTGAAGTTGAAAACAAAAAGGTGTTGGAAGACCTAATTGCTACAGATGTGTTAAAAGATAAACATTACGGTATTATTCACTTTGATTCACCGGATGAACGCGGAATTGACGTGGCGTTATTATATAAAAAACAAGCTTTTAAACCAATAGACCAGAAAAATTATGAATTGCGTCTATGGGATGAAATAGGAAGAAGAGATTACACGCGTGATCAATTATTGGTTTCGGGAATTTTAGATGATGAATTGGTTTATTTTATTGTCAATCATTGGCCATCAAGAAGAGGAGGGGAAGCTAAAAGCAGACATAAAAGAGAAAAGGCTGCCTGGTTAACAACTCAAATTATTAAAGAGGTTCAAGAGGAAACCCCACATGCTAAAATTATTATTATGGGAGATTTTAATGATGACCCTAATAATAACAGTTTAAAAAAAGTATTAAAAACTAAAGGAAAGAAAAAAGAGGTTACAAAAAATGACATATACAACCCGATGGAAAATATGTTTAAACGAGGGTTCAATACCTTAAAATATAGAGATAATATTAATTTATTTGATCAGATTTTAATTTCCTTTTCTTTGTTAACTACTACCAATGAATATGATACTTATAAAATGTTTAAGGCAAATATCTTTAACCCTCAATTTTTAATTACTAAAAGTGGAAGATATAAAGGCTACCCTTTTAGAAGTTTTAGTAATGGAATATTTTCGGGAGGTTACAGTGATCATTTTCCGGTGTATATATATTTGATTAAAGAGAAAAAATAAGGCATAATTTTTGTTACATATTTATTTGCTAAAACTTTTAACAGATGAAAAAAATCTTTCTATTTTCCATTCTTACTACTCTCGGGTTTAACGTGCAAGCTCAAGATTATTGGGAAAATTATATAGTACAGAAAGAAAAAGGACTAATGACAATAAGTGTGAATATGAAGTATGAATATGCAAGACCAAACTATAAAAACCTTTTAGTTGTTGGAACCCACACTACAAAATGTTTAAAAAATGGCTATCCTACCGAAAAGGGATTAGAAAAAATGTATACATTTTCTGATTCTATCGCAAATATTGTTGATGGTTTGACAAAAAACAGATTAGTGGGCATTATGACTTATCAGTGTTCAGGGTTTGATATATTCTATGTTAAGGACACTACAAACCTTCGAAAAACTATTACAGCACAAATCAATACAAATTTTAACAATTCTAAAACCTATCTTAAAATAGAACAAGATAAAAAATGGAGGTATTATCATAAAAGTTTATACCCTAAAGATGATTCCGGAGAATTTTTTATAAATCATGAATTATTGACGGGGTTGGTATATCAAGGAGATGACCTAACTCAACCTAGAAACATCAGGCATTGGTTTTATTTTAAAAAAGAAAAGAAAAGACAAAAATTTATTGATAAAATTAGAACGTTAGATTTTACAATTGATTCATTAAATTATAGAAAGAAAAGAGATTATTATCGATATGAATTACAGGTTTCAAGAAAAGACAGTATTCATCCAAAATCAATTTCAAGATTAACCAAAGCACTTACAGGTTTTGCTAATTTATTATATGCAGAATATGATGGTTGGAGTGCAGAGTTGGTTAAGGAAGATTAGGATTACTTTTACTTTACCTTGAAAAACCACCTGTTTAGCTGGTGTGATTTTTATTAGAAAGGCTCATCATGACAAAAAGAACCTGAATTGTCATTCAGAACGAAACGTAGTGTAATGAAGAACCTCTTGCGATAGTTTTTGCAAAATCTTATGAGTAACAAAAAAGATTAAAACAACCTTTGAAAAACTTCTTCAATTTTAGAAACTAATACGATATTGATCTTATAATTTTTTGAAGCTATTTTGTTAAATTTAGAAATAATGATGGTTGAAAAGCCTAATTTTTCAGCTTCTAAAATACGCTGATCGACCCTATTTACGGGTCTTATCTCACCGGCCAAACCAACTTCAGCCGCAAAACAAGTATCTTGAGGCACAGCAACATCTTCATTAGATGATAAAATGGCTGCAACAACCGCCAAGTCAATTGCAGGATCATCAACGGTAATACCACCGGCAATATTTAAAAATACATCTTTAGCACCGAGTCTAAAGCCTGCGCGTTTTTCTAACACCGCCAAGATCATGTGTAATCTTTTGATATTATAGCCGGTTACAGAGCGTTGAGGCGTACCATAAACTGCTGTGCTCACCAATGCTTGTACTTCAATCATTAGTGGACGCATACCTTCTAAGGTTGCGCCAATAGCAGTGCCGCTAAGAGATTCATCTTTTTCTGAAATTAATATCTCAGATGGGTTTTCAACTTCTCGCAAACCTGTATTTTGCATTTCATAAATACCCAGTTCTGCTGTTGAGCCAAAACGGTTTTTTTGTGCTCTTAAAATGCGATAGGTATGATTTCTGTCGCCTTCAAATTGTAAGACCACATCTACCATGTGCTCTAAAATTTTTGGACCGGCAATAGTGCCTTCTTTGGTGATATGACCAATTAAAACAACCGGAGTTGCCGTTTCTTTTGCAAACTTTATAAGCTCAGCTGTGGTTTCTCTAATTTGAGAAATACTTCCGGGCGAAGCTTCTATATAGTCAGTATGTAATGTCTGAATGGAATCTATAACAACCACATCAGGATGCACTTCTTCAATTGATTTAAAGATATTTTGTGTTTTGGTTTCGGTTAAGATCAAACAATTTGAATGATTTTCACTCAACCGTTCTGCACGCATTTTTATTTGTGATTGACTTTCTTCACCCGAAACATATAATACTTTTTTGTCTATACCTAATGCAATTTGTAAAAGTAAGGTCGATTTACCAATACCGGGTTCACCACCTAATAAGGTCATAGATCCTTTTACCAATCCACCACCCAACACTCTATTAAATTCATTGTTTTTGGTATTGATTCTATCCTCCTCATTGATAGTTATTTTATCAATATTCAACGCTTTTGAAACACGTTTTATAGTTGCTGTTTGTTTCCAATTACGCATATTATCCTTTTGGATTACTTCTTCAACAATGGTATTCCACTCATTACAGGCACTACATTTACCAACCCATTTAGCGTATTGGGTACCACAGTTTTGGCAGAAGAAGGTTGTTTTGGTTTTAGCCACTTAAAAAATGTTTATTTGTTTATGTGTTGATTTGTGTAATTGTTTTTTTATTTTGTCATTCCTGCGGAGACAGGAATAACATCAATACTTTTCAAACTCTTTCAATTCAGTCTTTTCCCCATCAAAAACCACATAAGTAAAATGTGTAATCCAATCACCGGTATTAATATAAGTACTCCCGATACCTCGGGAGTCACTAAGCTTAATGGTCATTGGTAGATGTCTGTGTCCAAAAAGGAAATAATCATAATGTTTAGTTTCTAACTTTCGCTTACAATACTGAACCAACCATTCATTCTCTTCTCCTAAAAAAACAACATCTTCATCACCTGAAATTAATTTGTTTTTTGTAGATAAATAGTTCCCTAAACGTATACCAATATCTGGATGTAACCAACGATATAACCACTTAGAAAACGGATTGGTAAATACCTTTTTCATACGTTTATAACCTTTGTCTCCCGGGCCTAAACCATCACCATGACCAATTAATAATGAAGTATTGTTTATTGTAAATTCTTTTGGTTGATGGTAAACAGGAATATCTAATTCTTTTTCAAAATAATCTTGCATCCATAGATCGTGATTGCCAACAAAAAAGTGAATAGCAATTCCACTATCTTTAATTTCAGCCAATTTACCGAGAACTCTTACAAAACCTTTAGGTACAACAGTTTTATATTCAAACCAAAAATCAAACAAATCACCCAATAAAAAAATAGCTTCAGCATCCTGCTTTACAATATCTAACCATTGTACAAATTTCTTTTCACGAACCAAACTTTTTTCATGATTGGGGATGCCGAAATGCTGATCAGAAGCAAAATATATTTTTTTATGTTGAGGTAATTTAATATTCATTAATGCGATTTGACCTCAAAAATAGTTAAAATGAGTTAAGCATTTAAAATTTGAGATTTAAAATTTAAAATCAATAACGAAAATTAGCTCCCTTTCCTTGGGAGAGTGCGGAGGGAGAGACTTGATCACTCGCAAACCATTCAGCATAAGAATTGTTGGTTTCATACAATTTTAGCGAATGCAGTGTAACTAATTTAGGCAATCTGACACTGATCTTTTCAGCAAAATCTACAATCATATTTTCACTGGTTGGTTGATAATCAACCAATAAAACTTTTGGTGAGTGCGGTTTTATCTTTTCAGCTAAATCTTTATGTGGAGAGTTTTGATTGAGTACAGTAGCATGATCAAAAACATCTACAATTTCTGATTTGACAATTTTTTTTAGATCACCAAAATCGAGTACCATTCCGTTTTTAACATGCTTAGCATCGTTGATTGGCTGACCAATGACCGTGACATATAGTTGATAGCTATGACCATGAATATTTTTACACTTTCCGTCATAACCATATAAGGCATGTGCAGTTTCAAAATCGAAATGTTTGGTGATTCTAATTTTCATTCTGAACTTATTTCAGAATCGGCTACTTATATTGACTAAGGCGATTCGGAATTTATTAAATTTTTATAATAGCAAATGTAAAGATAATTCATGAGACTCCTGCCTACACAGGAATGACAGAAAGTTGTTTCCCAACTTTAGTAAAAGCAGCAATCGCTTTATCTAAATGTTCTTTGGTATGAGCTGCTGATAACTGCACTCTAATTCTGGCTTTCTCTTTCGGTACAACCGGGAAAAAGAATCCGATTACATAAATACCTTCTTCTAACAATGCATTTGCCATATTTTGCGCCAATTTTGCGTCGTATAACATTACAGGTACAATAGCAGCATCTGCTCCAACAAGGTCAAAACCTGCTTTTTCCATTTGGTTGCGGAAATAATTGGTGTTCCATTCTAGTTTATCTCGTAAAGAGGTGTCATTTTCCAATAGCTCAAATACCTTTAATGATGCCCCAACAATAGCTGGTGCCAATGAATTTGAAAATAAATAAGGTCTTGAACGCTGACGTAAAATTTCAATAACTTCTTTTTTTGCTGTTGTATAACCACCCATCGCTCCGCCAAGTGCTTTTCCAAGTGTTCCCGTTACAATATCAACTCTATCTAATACATTTTTGAGTTCTAAGGTTCCTATTCCGGTTTTACCGATAAATCCTGTCGCATGACATTCATCAACCATTACCATTGCATCGTATTTATCAGCTAAATCACATATCTTATCTAAACTGGCAACGATTCCATCCATAGAGAATACACCATCTGTAACAATAATTTTAAAGCGAGCTCCTGAATTATTGGCTTCAATTAGACGAGCTTCTAACTCTTCCATATTATTATTTTCATAACGATAACGAGCCGCTTTACACAAACGAACACCATCAATGATGGAAGCATGATTTAAGGAATCAGAAATAATAGCATCTTCTTTGGTTAAGAGCGGTTCAAAAACACCGCCATTTGCGTCAAAAGCTGCAGCGTACAAAAGGGTATCTTCAAATCCGTAAAAATCAGCAATTTTTTGCTCTAATTGCTTGTGAATATCTTGTGTTCCACAGATAAATCGTACAGATGACATTCCGTAGCCATGAGTATCCATCGTATCTTTTGCAGCTTGAATTACTTCAGGATGATTTGATAAACCCAAATAATTATTAGCGCAAAAATTAATGACTTCTTCACCTGTTGAAATTTTAATTACCGCATCTTGTGATGAGGTAATAATACGCTCAGATTTATATAAACCAGCTTCTTTAATGGCTTTTATTTCTTGCTGTAAATGTTCTTTTATGTTGCTGTACATAACCTATTGTAGATTTGTTTATTTGTTGAATCGTTTATTTATTTTACAAAAGTAATTTATTTTTATATCTATAATTTATTTTCCTTTCAAATTCTAATTTTTTAATTTGAAAAAGTACCTTTGCTTTTCAAAAAATTAATATGTTAAGACACGAAACGCTGAAAAGTAAATGGGAAGCACTGAAACAAAAAATTTCAGCACAATTTGGTGATGGTGAAATGTTGGACTTAGATGCTATTATTTATTTGATAGGTGTTCAAGAACTTGGACAAGGATATCGTAAATTTAAAAAAGACGAGAAGGTAAATTTAATGCATATAGCTATTTGTAGAGTATTAGAACCTCTAGGATATTATGAGTTTGATTTTTTTGATGACGATGGCTGGCCTCATTATAAAGTAAAAGAAGAAATTCCTTTTTTAAAACCCGGGGAACAATCTGTATTAATGAAAGAAGCGGTGATTGAGTATTTTATGGAAAAGAAGTTGATTTAAGAGTTTTGCTTGGAGCAGGATTGCCAAAAGCTAGAAGTGGGATGCGGAAATTATTGTCTACTATAACTGAAGGTGATAAACTGAAAGAAGTGAAGATTCCCTTCCCTTTGGGAAGGGCTAGGGATGGGCTTAAACTGCTTCGAATATCTTCCCCGGTAAAGGTTTTATCATACCTTTTAGTTCTAAATTTAATAAAAGAGTCGCAATTTTATAAATAGGAAAATTACAATGCAAAGCAATGATGTCTAATTGTTGTTTACCTTCTTTTAATAAGTAGTTGTAGACCTCTTTTTCTGGTTCTGAAAGCTCGATAAACAATTGTTTTTGAATTGTTTTCTTAGCTTCATTATCTTTTTCCCAGTTTAAAATATACGCCAGATCTTTAACAGATGTCAACACTGCAGCTCTATTCGTTTTAATTAATTGATTACAACCTCTGCTGTATGCATCCGTTATTCTTCCGGGAATTGCAAACACATCTCTATTATAAGAATTGGCAATACCGGCAGTAATTAAAGACCCGCCTTTTTCGGCTGACTCAATGACAATAGTCGCTTGTGATAATCCTGCTACAATTCGATTTCTTTTTACAAAATTTTCTCTGTCAGGGTTTGTCTTAGACCAAAAATCAGTTAATAAACCACCATTTTCAAGGATTTGTGTAGCATATTTTTTATGAACCGGTGGATATATTCTATCAAGACCATGAGCGAGTACAGCAATGGTTTGTAAATTGTGTTTTAAGGCTAGCTTGTGTGCATGAATATCAACACCATAAGCCAATCCACTAACAATAATTGGGTTATATTCTTTGATACCTTTAAATAATTCTTCCAATACTGATTTTCCGTAGCCGGTCATTTGTCGCGTACCAACGATACTTATAACTTTTTGATCTTTTAAATTGATCTTTCCTTTTTTAAAAAACAACACAGGCGCATCAAAACATTGGTTTAGATAAACAGGATAATCGTCATCTTTAAAATAAGAATATTGAATATCATTTGTGTTGATAAATTCAATTTCTTGCTCAGCTCTAATGAAATTATTCTTATTTTTTAATAGAGAAAGAATTACACTACCAATACCGGATACTTTTAATAGCGCCTGTTTTTTCTGAGAAAAAATAGCGGTTGCACTTCCAAAATGAGCAATGAGTTTTTTAGCCATTACATCGCCAATACCATCTGTATTTAGTAAGGCTAAAATGTGAAGTAATTCTTCGTTTTTCAAAGCTTGAATAGTTTGGTTTTCAATATACAAACATTTGTTAAAAAAAATAATTTACATATAGTATTTTACTGGAAGTTTTTTTTACATTTGCTTTAATGAAGCTCTCCAACTATATTAGTGACCTGTTGTATCGTTATGAATGTGTTATAGTCCCCGATTTTGGTGGATTTGTAACAAATACACAATCGGCTATTATAAGCTCATATTCTAAAACGTTTTATCCACCTCACAAGCAAATTACCTATAACAGTCATTTGAAAAACAATGATGGTCTATTGGCAAATTATATAGCTTCTGTTGATAAAATGCCTTTTGAACACGCTATGAACTTTATTAGATTTGAAGTTGGTGAGTGGAGAAAAGAACTTAATGAAACGGATTTATTCCTTGAAAAAATAGGAAAACTTTCATTAGACAAAAATGATACTATAATTTTTGAACCACAATCAGACGTCAATTATTTAACCTCTGCGTACGGATTGACTCCATTTGTGACACCTGAAATTAAACGGGAAACATATATAAAACAAGTTGAGGGACTTGAAGAAAAAATACCAATTTTAATTTCTGAGCCCAAAAAAGAAGCACCGGACTATTTAAAATATGCTGCAATATTTGTAATAGGTTTATCTGTTTTGGGATTTGGTGGAAATGAAATTTATAAAAACTACAAGAACAAACAGCAAGTTGTTGCTGCACAAAAACAACAAAAAAAGATAGAAAATAAAATTCAAAAAGCAACATTTATTGTTTCTGAAGCCTTGCCATCAGTTGATTTAAATGTTACTTTAGATAAAAAACCTTATCATGTTATTGCAGGCGCTTTCAGATATCCGGAAAATGCGGTTAGAAAAGTAAATCAGCTTAAAGAAAACGGATATAACGCCCGAATTTTAGGTATAAATCAATGGGGTTTGACACAAGTTTCTTTTGATAGTTATAATAATAGAAGAGATGCTCTTAACAGCTTATATAGGTTAAAAAAGACCGAATCAGAAGACGTTTGGTTATTGGTTCAAGATCTATAAAACCAATACATTTCTTAAAGACACCCTTACCTCAATTACTTATCTTTGCCGAAATTTATATTATATATTTAGCTTATGAAACCTAAAAACCCTAAAGATTCATTAACTGTTTTAACAGATATGGTTTTACCCGGAGAAACCAATGCATTAAATAATTTATTTGGAGGAGAGCTATTGGCAAGGATGGACAGAGCCTGTAGTATTGCAGCCCAAAGGCATTCAAAACGAATTGTGGTTACGGCATCTGTAAATCATGTTACGTTTAATAAAGCAGTGCCGGTAGGTAGTATTGTTATTGTGGAAGCTAAAGTTTCAAGAGCATTTAGTTCTTCTATGGAAATCTATGTTGATGTTTGGACAGAAGACAGAGAAAGCGGACAAAAAACAAAGGTAAATGAAGGGATTTATACTTTTGTTGCTGTAGATAGAACAGGAACTCCTGTTAAAGTACCATCTATTCAACCGGAAACTGAATTAGAACAAGAACGTTATGATGGTGCATTACGAAGAAAACAATTGAGTTTATTATTGTCTGGTAGGATAAAGCCGGAAGAAGCTACGGAATTAAAAGCCTTATTTAAAGTTTAAAGCATTTTACCAATCCATAATTCAGGATTTTGAATTTTAGTTTCTTTAAATAAACTAAATGCCAAAACAGTTTTACCGGTAGTAGTATCAGTATGTATAGTGCCAATATTTTGTTTTGTTTTAACCTTTTCCCCTTTTTCCACCAAGACATTATCTAAGTTTTTATATGCTGTAATATAATTACCATGTTGCACCAGCACCATTTTTTTACGACCGGGTAATAATTGAATTGACAATACTGTGCCATCAAAAATAGCTCTTGCCATTGCTTTTTTTTCAGTTGCTACTTGCACACCATTACTTTGAATTGTAATCCCGGCGAGAGTAGGATGCTTTTGTTTTCCGTATTTTCTAATGACAGTGCCTTTTTTAGTAGGCCAAGGTAATTTACCTTTATTGGCAATAAAAGAAGTTTCTAGTTTTTTAGACTCAGGGGTGAGTTTAAAACTTGTTGATTTTTTATTACCACTTTTTCTGTTTGATCTAGCAATTGCCTCTAAAATTAATCGTTGAATTTTCTTATCTAGCTTCCGCTCTTCTTTTTGTATCCTTTTTATTTGAGTAATATATTTTTTCTCTTTAGCTTTTACTTTCGTAACTAATTTTTCTTGTGATATTTTTTCGCGATTAACGCTTTCTTTTTCCTTTATGTGTAATGCTATTAATAATTGCTTTTCATCTTCTTTTACTTGTAGAGAGTCTGTTAACACACGTAAATTAACAGTTGTAGCTTTTATTTCTTCCCCTTGTTGTTTTCTGTAAGTAGCATATTGTTTTATGTATTGTAAACGTTTATACGCTTGTAAAAAATTCTTTGATGAGAGTAAAAAAAGGAGTCGACTATTCTTGTTTTTGCTCTTGTACGATTTTACAACCATATTGGCATATTCTTTTTTTAGAATATCTAACTTTTTTTCTTGCGAAGCTATTTTTTTTTCATTTTTAGAAATTTCTTTCGACAGTACTTCAGCTTCTTGATTTATAGTTCTAATTAGTTGTGAACGAACATTTATTTTTTGTGTTATATCATCTAGATCAGATAGTAACGTTTCTGCCTCTTCTTTAGATTTAAATAATAAGGAGTTTATTTCTTTAATTTCTTTTTGAAGTTGTTTTCTTTTATTTTCCAATTGCTTTTGACTCTGGGTATGAGAAGAAAAGGTTACCAGAAATGAAATTAGTATGAAAATAATAATACGCAGTTGCATAACCACAAAACTATCTTTTTTATTTAAAACAAACCCTTAATCTAAAACAATTCTTTTATAATGTTTAGGAATTTTAAAAGGAAAACTTACAGGACTATTAAACACTACAGATTTGTAATTAACATCTATTGTTGAAGTGTTTTTTGCATCTGATGCTGTTATATAAATTTCTTTAGGGAAAACCTCATCATCTACTTTAGTGTAATTATTATAATCAATAATCAATGTTTTATTTTCTTCTTTTTGACTTATTTCTTGACTATTGATTTTAAAATTATCAGGATTGATTAAAAAAAGAATACTAAATAAGCCGTATTCTTTTTTAGGGGTTAATTGATATTTATCTTTCTGTAGATCAATTAAATATTTCTCATCTTTTAAATTTAAAATTGCTTGACCTAATAAGAGATTTTGAATTTTTTCGAAGTCTAACTCTGTACCTAGCCAATTACTTAACAAGGAAAAATCACCATCAAAATAAGTCCTGTTTATTTTTTCATAATAAGTCACTCTGTTAGGTGTAATTAAAGCTTTACCAACAGGAAAACCAAACTTAGAAAGACTTATCCAAATGGTTTCATCTTTTTTAACACGCAATGATGCAGTTACACCCGGTAAATTAGACTTACCGATATATTTGACTTTCAATTTTGCAGTTATAGTTTCTTTATTAAAAGCATTATTATAATGATTCTTAATCACCTTTTTAGCTGACATACCTAAATTGGTATTAGCATCAGTAACTTTAGAAGACCTACAAGAAACAACCGAAATAGTAATAATTAATATATAAAGAATACGTTTTAACATATCATGATTTTTTTTGACGTAATACAATTGCTTTATTATAATATTTTGACGCATTCTCATTCTCATTTAACTTTTTGTAGTTTAAACTTATCTGCTCATAATAATCTGCTTCAAGCAAAGGGTCATCTACAATATAATTAAAACCAACTTGCAAAACTTGTAATGCGTTTTTATATTCTTTTTTTTGTTTTAAAACTTTTGCGCGTATTAAATATACCAAAGGCTGTGCCGGAAACAGTTCAATTGCTTCATTACTATACTTTTCTAACTCAGAAAAAGATTCTTTAGTATTTAACTTTAGCAATAACTGCTTTAAAACAGAAAAAGATTTGTTGGTTTTATAAACATTTTTTAAATTTTCAATTGATTGCTGTTCAACAGGTTTATTTACTGAATTGGCCGAAGGCGTTAATACATTACCTTCTAATAATGATTTTTTAAAAGGAAGTAAACTAACAGACAACATCCCTTTCTTTTCTAGATCAATAATAAATTGTTTGGCATTATCAATTTGTTGATTCCTCATATAAAGAATGACAAGGTCTAATTGGTCATTGGGGTTTTGTTTAATTATTATTTTTTGAACTTCTAATGCATCCTTAAAGTTACTTTGTCTGTTGTAAGTATCTTTTAAAAGTTGTAGCATAAATAAGTTTTCAGGATCAATTTCTAATCCCTTTTTTACATAAGCCTCGGCTTCAATATATTTTTTTAATTCAAAGTAATTTTTACTTAGTTCAAAATTTACTGCCTTATCACCCTCCTTAATCCCGAGGCTTTGAGATTGACAATTTTCTAATGCACTTATAGCTTTATCAAAATTGCCAATCGCTTTTTGTTGTAAGGCTTCAAAAAAGAATTTTTGAAAATTTAATTTTTTTTGTTCTGAACGTAATTCTTCAATATTTTTTTTAGCAATAAAGGCGTTAGCTAACGAGTCTTTTTGAGCAAATCCGGGTAAGGAAATACTTAAGTATATTAAAATAATATATCTAACTCGTTTGATCATTTTAGACTAGCTCTGAGTAATCACCAATACTGATTGAGGTGAAATTACCATCATATACTGCATTATTTCCAATCATGGCAAGTTCTAACTCAGCATTTTTTATAGTTGTATTCGTTTGAATTAGAGAGTTGCTGATAGTTGAATTTTCTACCACACAATTTGTGCCAAGTGATACATTTGGCCCCACTTTTGCATTTATAAGTTTTACGTTTTCACCAATATAACAAGGTTGAATAATTTCAGAATTTTTTAATATAACACTCTCTGAAACTAGATTTTGCCCTTCTTGATACGCAAATTGTAACACACGTCCATTGGTTTCTACGGTTATTTCTTTATTACCACAATCCATCCACTCATCTACCTGACCGGGAACAAATTTTAATCCTTTTTGCTTCATATTTTCCAAAGCATTGGTCAATTGATATTCACCTTTTTCTTTGATATTATTATCTAAAAGATATTGGATCTCATCTCTAAGAATTTCACCTTTTTTAAAGTAGTAAATACCAATAATAGCTAGATCAGAAATAAAATTTTCAGGTTTTTCAACAAAATCAGTAATAACTCCATCTTTTAATTTAATAACTCCATAAGCACTAGGGTTTTCAACCTGTTTAACCCAAATGGCACCATCTGCTTCAGCATCAAGGGTGAAATCGGCTTTAAAAAGCGTGTCAGCAAAAGCGACAACACAAGGGCCATTTAATGATTGTTTAGCACATTGAATAGCATGAGCTGTGCCCAAAGCTTCATTTTGGACAGTAACAATACCTTTAGCGCCTAAACCTTTTGCAATATCTAGTAATTTTTTTTCGGTATCAGCCGGAAAAGTCGGACCGATAACAAAAGCAATTTCTTCAATATTTTGATTTAAAACCTTTACAATATCTTCTACCAACCTTTGTACAATTGGTTTACCGGCAAGTAACGTTAAAGGCTTTGGTATTGTTAATGTGTGTGGTCTTAGGCGAGAACCAATTCCTGCCATTGGTACAATAATGTTCATAGATGTTTTTTAATATTCTGTTTATAGAAAAGCAGTTTGTTATTATTTCTTAAAGGGTTTAAATTTACTATAGGCATTTGTTTTCATAATATCAATTTTGAATTCTTCTTTTTTATGTTTTGTTATAATTACGCTATCAAAACCTAACCTATTTAACTTTTCAACTGTTGCTAATTCCCCTTCTTTTAGTTGTAATACTTTTCTTAAAAGCCAATCAGACAATGCTTTATTCGGATTAGTCATTAATGCTTTAGAATTGTCTTGACAAACTTTTGCTTCAAAGGCTTCTCCTGTTGGTATTTCTAATTTAAAATGTTTATCTCTTTCTGGAAAGAAAGTAGGATATTCTTTATGAATGTCAATAGGAATCGGGATGTAGATTTCTCCAATATCTCTTTTTCTTCCGCCAGCATTCCATTGATTTAGCCCACTTTTTTCAAAAACAAACTTTTTTTTGTTCTTTGTACCATAAAGAGGTAAAACTATATAATTTTCTCCTTTAATAAGTTTATCTGTTGCTGATTTAAAATCATTGTTTGAAAACAAATCAAGTAATAAGCTATAAGGATCCTCAATTATATCAATTGGTAATCGAAAAGCATTTTGAGGAACAATAAATTTTCTAAATAAAGTACTTTTTGAGTAATTAAAAGAGTAAAAATTATGTCCGTCTTCAAACTGTAAACTTGCTTTATTCTCTTTTACAGAATGAATATTTGCAATATCAATTTGATTATAATCAGTTTCAAAAAGCAACAATTCTTTTTCTCTTCTTGCTACAATATGATAAAGAGAAGATTTGATGCCATAAACTCTATTTGCTAAATCAATTCTTACATTTCTATACTCTCCTAATTTAAGAGCAAGGTCTTTACCTTGATAATTTTTTAAATCCCTTGAAAGACTATTAAATTCTGCAACTTTTTCAGTACTGTTATTATTTTTAGAAGTGAAAGTTTTTAAACCAATTCCGATAGAATTAAAATTTGCATCAAAAGCAGTGTCTGAACGAGATAAATTGTTTGCATTGAAACTTCTACAAAATATATTTTCAGCAACTCTGTAGTTTATGAAAGGAATAGCACTTTCGCTAAAAAGCCCTGAAAGTTTGGAAACAGCAGAGAGCAGTTTTAAATAATCTCCGTTATTTTCAAGATCAATTTTTGCAAATGATTTCATAAAGTTGATTTTGAATATCGATACAAATCTCCTTTTTCATTTGTCATAACCTCATATACCGAGTAATATGATTTAGGTTTTTTACTTTTGCTAATTTTAAAATATTCTTCTACTAAACTGTATTCCAAATTACTTAAATAGTCATTGATTTTAGATTCATCATAATCAGAATTAATTTGAGGACAATATCCATTATGATTTATAGCTATTTCAAAAAACTCCTTTTTATCAACATTAAACACTCTTATTGCATAAACATTTTTTGGAAGATGTTTTTCATTTTTCGATAAAGAAAAATCCATACTTAAAAGCTCTGTACTTGTTATTCTCATAATACATTTATTATTTCGTTCGCAATACGTTCAATCAAGGTTGTGGTTACAGAGTTTCCTGCCTGCATATATAACCTACCATTTGCAAGATTTGGTAAAATATAATTTTTCGGATAACCTTGAAAAGAAAAACATTCTCTTGGGGTTAATTTTCTAATCCCGTAATTATCTTTTATTAACGGAACATTATGTCCGCCCGTTCCCATATTTGCAGTTAAAGTAGGGCAAACATTACTTTTGTTTTCTCTAACATAAACTCTACGCCATTGATAAACAGTATCTTTAGAAATCATTGTTTTTTCTAATTCAGGATAGTATTGATGGTTTTTTGGATAGTAATATCTATCTTCTAGTTTACCATTCTCTAAAATATCGTGAATAGTTTTTGTGAGTTTTATCTTTTCAGGAAATTTAAAATCTTGGAAATTTGGCACTTGTTCTGGGTCAAATGCAATAATAAAAATACGCTCTCTATTTTGCGGGATATTCGCGTGTGTCATTGAATTTAAAACAGAACTAAAAACTTTATATCCTAATTTCTCTTTTAAAATTTCGATAATAACGTCAAAAGTTTTTCCATTGTTATGGGAAACTAAATTTTTTACATTTTCAAGGAAAACAGCTTTAGGTCTATGCTTTTCAATGATTTCTTCTACGTCAAAGAATAACGTTCCTCTTGTGTCTGAAAACCCTTTTCTGTTTCCGGCAATGGAAAATGCTTGACAAGGAAAACCAGCACATAAAATGTCAAATTCGTTTGGTATAAAGTTTTTGGTACTATCTTTTGTTATATCTCCAAAGGGTATTTCCCCAAAATTTTCTCGATAAGTTTTTTTTGTTGCTTTGTCCCATTCACTGGTGTAAACACATTTTCCGCCAATATTTTGTAGTGCTAATCTAAAACCACCAATTCCTGCAAATAAATCAATAAATCTAAAAGTATAATTTTCAGGTGTTGGAAAAGGTACATTTTCAACTTCAAAAAGTAATTGTTGCAATGCTTCTTCTTCAACAATTGAGAAATTTTCATTTTGCTTGTATTCAACAAACTGTCTGATAACTTTTAGAGCATCGTTTTTATAATGTTTTGATACCCCATTAAGAACATTATGTAAATAGTGAGTTACAACTGCTTTGTCTTCAGGTTCAACATGCCTAATTTGATAGTTCTTACCGTCAAATTCCTCAATACTTATTTTATGTTTTTCCTTTATCAAACTTCAAATTATATAATATTACAAAAATAGTATTTATTTTATAACTTTTTTATAAATGCTCCGTCTTTAACGGTGTAATGGAATTTAATATTGTAGATTTTACATGTTTTTTGCCATCGTAATATGTGACTTTTGTAATTGGAAGCGTCAGCTATTATTAATTCAGGTTTTAAAGTTTTGATGAGACGTTCTAAATTTATGTTAGGCGATTCTCTTAAAAGAATATAATTAGGGAAGAAATTAGAGGTCGAATAAACACCTAAACTATCAATGACCAACACCTTTTTGTTATTTAAAGCATAAACATTTTTAGGTTGATTTTTTGAAATTATTTCAGTTTTTGAACCAATAAGATACGCTTTTATAGCATAATCACTCATTATATATGCTGAGTCTAGTGTATGGTATAATTGTAGTTTCCCTTCTTTTTGTAACCCCAACATTGACTGCCTTGTTTTATTAAAAATGACAAATTCACGGTTTGTATTACTGATATACTTTTCTGCAATTAAATTGAGTTGAAAACCAACAATAGCAATAAGGGCAAACCTTATATAGATTGGTTTTTTAGCCTCTATCCATTTAAAAAAGAGTACTACAATAAAAAAATATAGAATTACTGAAGTTATTGTAAATGAAATATTTTGAAATAAGAATGACTCTTGATTGCCAACCCATTCTACAGTTAAATTTAGTAATGAGATGATATTTTCGTAAAATTTAGAGATAAAATTTGGCAGTATATTTAACAAAGCCAAGGCAATTACAAGGATGCCAAGACCAAGGATAATTCCCAGAAAAGGAATGATAAGCAAATTGGCTACAAAAAACAATCCGGGAAACTGATGAAAATAAAATAAACTTAATGGCAATACACCCAATTGGGCAGCAACTGAAACCGTTAATAGTTGCCAAAAATAATCGACTATTTTTAGCTTCGGTTTCCATAATTTGTACAGCATGGGTTGTGTCCAAACAATAAAGAATACAGCTAAATAACTTAATTGAAAACCAACATCAAATAAATAATTAGGATTGAATAGCAGTAAAAAGAAAATTGAAATTATAAGTGTTTTATATATGTTTTTTGACTGTTTGAGAGTTATAGCAACTGCAATAGCTGTAAACATAGTTACAGATCTGACTATTGATGCCGATAAGCCGGCCACAATTGCAAATGTCCATAACAAAATAATAATAAGCACTAGTTTTATGAAGGTACCATGTTTTAATTTCTCTAAAGGTTTGAGCAAAAAAGTAAGCATTAAGAGAATGATACCAACGTGCAGTCCAGAAACTGCTAAAATATGAACCGCTCCTGCATTCTGATAATTTTGTATGATGTCTTTAGATATTTCTTGACGTTGACCTAATAATAAAGCATTTATGATGGCTAGTTCATCACCTTTAAATCCATGCTTTTTTAATGCAGTATTGATTTTTTTTCTAACAAAAAATGCCCAACCTTTTAATGAATGGTTATCATTTTTTAGCAATAAATATTCAGTGTTTTTTAAAGAAATTTGATGATGCACTTGCTGTTTTACTAAGTAATTTTTATAGTTAAATTGATAAGGGTTTAAAGGTCTTTTTATTGAGTCAAAACGATGAGAAATAACTATTTTATCATCAACATTCAATTTTTTAACAATACTGTCTTTAGCAACATTTAACAGTATTTTCCCTTGCGTTTTTTCTGAATTCAGCGTAACAACCTTTGCAAAGTATTTATTGTAATATAGATTCGATTTTAAGACCTTATCAATAATTAAAATAGAAGTATTGTCGGTGTCAGATAAATGAGATGTATAGTTATTTTTTTTATTAAAGGCACTGCCGAAAGTTACAGATGCCACTCCGATAAATATAAATGAGAGGAAAGTAATAATTGTAAAGAGACTATTCTGGATTATTTTTTTACGAGCTGAGTAATATGTAATTGCTAAAACACATAAAGTAATGACCAATATTAAAGCAATAGATATAGGTGTAAATGGAATTTTAAAACCAATTAAAATCCCAATAATTAAGAAGAAAACAAGTTGTAACGGTATGTATTTCAATAGCTTCACTCAAGTAAAAGTAAAAAAAGAAATAAACAAAAACAATAATTAACGTGAGTTCGATATATCAGTAAGTGTAATTCTTTATTAATCAGTTATTTAATAGTTAAATGTCATTCAGTCCCGAGGCTTCGGGAGTAATGAGGAACGTCCCGATAGCTATCGGGAGGAGTGAAGAATCTCAAGTAATTTCAATAGAGATTCCTCCTACGTCGGAATGACAGGTTGCTGATAATCATGTATTTATCAGTTTATGAATGCTTTAGTTATATCGAACTCACGTTAATTACCGTTTATTTATAAAAATATACCATTTGTTAAGAAAAAAGCCTGTTTTGTATATTTTGTGTCTTTTGAATGCTTTACTCAACTATTTTTGATGTTCAGAGTAATTAAATTACTATTGAAAAGAAAAATAAATATTTAGAGTTATTTATTTAAAAAACCTCAAATGCAATCTCATGACATTTGGGGTTTTTCTATTTTATTACTACAATATAAATAATTGTTACGACCTTCGTTACTTTTAATTTATAGTAGTGAAATCAAAAGTAACCTTTAAACAAATAAATCGATTAGCGTTACCGGCATTAATTGCTGGTATAGCCGAACCATTGTTATCAATAACAGATACGGCAATTGTAGGTAATGTAGCGCTTAATCCAATTGAATCTTTGGCAGCAGTTGGTATTGCCGGATCATTTTTATCTGCTTTATTTTGGATCTTAGCGCAAACCCGCTCTGCCATATCAGCAATAATAGCACAATATTTAGGTGCTAATAGGTTAGATGAAATTAAAACACTACCAGCACAAATTATTGCCATTAATATTGCGCTAAGTATATTTTTGTATGTACTAACATTGTTTTTTATTGAAGGGATTTTTAAATTATATAATGCAGATGGACTTATTTTAAACTATTCAGTATCTTATTATAAAATTAGAGCGATAGGTTTACCATTGACACTATTTGTATTTTCTGTTTTTGGGATGTTTAGAGGCTTACAAAATACGTTTTGGCCCATGATAATTAGCATTGTAGGTGCGCTACTCAATGTTGCTTTAGATTTTATATTGGTTTTTGGTATTGAAGGATTAATACCCGCAATGCATATTGAAGGAGCAGCTTATGCCAGTGTTATAGCTCAAGGTGTCATGGCTATAATGGCGCTGATTTTAATGCTGAAAAAGACACCATTTAATTTAAGATTTCATTTACCGTTTAACAAAGAGATTAGAAGATTACTCTTATTAAGCCTCAATTTATTTATTAGAGCTTTGGCATTAAATATTGCTTTATATTTTGCGAATTCTTTTGCTACAAAGTATGGTAATAATTATATAGCGGCACAAACTATTGCTTTTCAAATATGGCTATTTTTTGCTTTTTTTATAGATGGTTATTCTAGTGTTGGCAATATAATTTCAGGTAGATTATTAGGGCAAAAAGACTATAAAAGCTTATGGAAGTTAAGTAAAGACTTAAGTAAATATGCAATGGTTGTTGCTCTTATTTTAGGAATAGTATGTGTTATTTTTTACAAACCAATAGGAAGTATATTTACAGATGATACAACTGTATTGGCATCATTTTATTCAATATTTTGGATTGTATTATTAATGCAACCACTAAATGCCATAGCCTTTGTTTTTGACGGGTTATTTAAAGGTTTGGCAGAGGCAGTAACACTGCGAAATACATTATTAGTAGCTACTTTTTTAGGGTTTATCCCGGCATTATTAATAGGAGATTATTTCGGATTAAAACTATATGCTATTTGGATAGCCTTTACTGTATGGATGTTTTTAAGAATGATAATTTTGGTAGTAATATTTCGAAGAAAATATTTAATCTAAAACATTTGTTAAGTTTCAAAATCATTGTTGTACGATTAAAAAATCACAAAATTCTTTAAGCCTATGTATAGTGATAGATTAGAGGTTTTATCTAAAGAGACACCTTGCTTTTTATGATATTCAAATTATAATTGCCATAAAAATATTGCTTGATTAAACGGCACAATATCAGTTAATTACAGTCGAGCCTTTTGTCTTGTGTCCAACAGTCCCGAGGCTTCGGGAGTCTTATGTCTTTACCGGACACAAATGTTTCAAAATGAAAATTACTCTTCTAATGTCGCTTTGGTCACATTAAGATTCCCATCATTAGGTGCGGGGTTGATCTTTAAAACTGCACACATCAATTCATAAAGATGAATGTTATGAATAACAGGAAGTTGAACTCCTTTTTTAAAAGCAGGTCCTTTTGCATAAAATATAGCATTCATATCCTGATGATTCGGGTCAAAACCATGAGTCCCTTTACTGGGATAGTTAGGATGAGAATTAAAATAATCATGCGTGGTTGCAGACCATCCTAAATCTAAAATACCAATAATAGGTTGAATGAATTTATGATTATTATAATGATATTTTTCTGGCATTTCTTCCTTGAGATATACCTGTAAATGTGGATGTACATCTTTTAATTGTTGGTAAACTTTTTCTATTTTTCCTTGGTTGGGGCGAATTGCAATAACAGCAGAATTGTCAACAATTAACACATCATCCATATCTATATAATCATCTAAAAATACTACTTTTTCTCTGCTCAATGAGGTCATACCATGATCTGAAACCACTACAATGTTTACCTTACTTTCTAATTGTCTCGATTTAATCCCATTTAAAAGATTTAGTAATTGTTTATCTACATTTTCTAAGGCAGTTATTGCTTGTGTAGATGCCGGACCATAAGTATGACCGGAATGATCTGGTTCATGAAAGTACAGGGATAAGAATTGTGGGCGTTTTTCATCTGAAAGATCTAACCAATCTAGTATTTGTGCTACCCTTTTTTCATAAGGGAAGTCATGATCATAAGCTCTATAATATGTGGGTCTATACCCATTAATTTCTGCTTCAGATCCAGGCCAAAAGAAAGTTGCTGTTTTTAAACCTTGACGTTCGGCCGTTACCCAAATTGGCTCTCCTTGATACCATTTACTTTGAGTAGGAGCTCCGTTACTTAGGGTGTAAAATTCACCTGTAGTATCATCATAAATACGATTGGCAATAATACCATGATTTTCAGGATATAAACCTGTAACTATAGTTAAATGATTTGGGAAAGTTTTAGAAGGGAAAGATGTTTTCAACCCTTCTGCTTTTATACCTTCTGCTTCAATTTTATCTAATGCCGGTGTGTTAGCAAGGTTAGGATAATCGTATCTACAGCCATCAAAAGAAACTAAGATCAATGTTGGTCCAAAAGACCGAGAGGGGTTTTCCTTTACCAATTTATTTTGAGTAGAACAACTCCCTAATAAAATTGTAAGTAAAAAAAATAAGAGGGTTATTAACTGTTTCATAGGCATTATATTATTGGTGAACCAAAAAGAGATCTTTTGTAATTAACGTTGCTGTTTTTTCACTAGCTCCTTTACCGCCTAGTTTTTGTTCTAAGTCATAATAATCTAAAAAGAGTTGTTCTCTATGTTTTTCATCTAAAATTTTAGTGAGTTCTTGTTTCAGTTTTTTTTCATTAAAATCATACTGAATCAATTCAGTAACTACTTCTCTATCTAAGATTAAGTTCACTAGAGAAATATATTTGAGATCAACCAACCATTTTCCTATTCGATAAGAAATGGCACTGCCTTTATAACACACAACTTCCGGCACTTTAAATAAAGCCGTTTCTAAAGTTGCAGTACCTGAAGTTACCAATGCAGCGTATGATATTGACAACAGGTCATGTGTTTTGTTGGCAATAAATTTTACAGAGGCACTTTTAATAAATGTTTTATAAAATTCATAATCTTGACTTGGTGCTCCGGCAATTACAAATTGATAATCGGTAAACTTATCAATCATTTTAAGCATCACTGAGAGCATTTTTTTAATTTCTTGTTTTCTGCTTCCGGGTAATAGTGCAATAATTGGTTTATTATTTAGATTGTACTTTTCTCTAAAACTTTTTTCACTTACTTGTTTTCTATCAGCTATAGCATCTAATAAAGGGTGTCCAACAAAATGTACAGGAAAAACATGTTTTTTTTCATAAAAATCTTTCTCAAATGGTAAGATCACATACATTTCATCAACATCGCGTTTTATTTTTTTGATACGGTTTTCTTTCCAAGCCCAAATCTGAGGAGAGATATAATAGTGTGTTTTTATTCCTTTTTGCTTTGCAAAGGTTGCAATTCGCATATTAAAACCGGGATAGTCAACTAAGATCAAAATATCCGGCTTGTATGTAAGAATATCTTTTTTACAAAATTTTATGTTGTTGAGAATAGTTCTAAGATTAGCTATTACTTCAATAAACCCCATAAATGCTAAATCGCGATAATGTTTTACCAATGTACCACCGGCTGCTTGCATTAAATCACCTCCCCAAAATCGAATGTCAGCATTAACATCCTTTTTTTGTAAGGCTTTTATTAAGTTAGAAGCATGTAGATCACCAGATGCTTCTCCGGCAATAATATAGTATTTCATGTGTTTAAATTGAATAATACACTAGTTATAAAAATAATCACAAAAACGAGTATTTATAACACTATTGGCAACTTTTACCATCCAAAAGGGTCATTATTTCTTTCCATTTCTTTTATTTCCCAATCACTTAAATTCACCCATTCTGTAGTGTTAAAATCTCTTGAAGCCATTCCTAGGTTATATAATGTAGGCCCTGAATAATCATGATCTTCTGGATTATAATTATATTTAACAAGACCATTAACAAGTAATTCATAGGCAGGAAAATCATTGTGCAAGCCTTTAACATTTACGGTAATATGCTTATTAAGTATATCTTTAATCAATTTGATTTCTAGTTCAAAATCGATATTAGGAGAGAAAGGTTCTGCAAAAGGATAACCAGCAGAAGCTGAAACTTTAATAACGGTTGTGTTATTTTCTACTCTTGTACCCATTGTATGAAAAAAAGTGCCAGTTAGTTTATTATCTATTGAGGTTTTTAATGGAACTTCTTCTGTACGTTTAAATTTTTCGTCAAAAACACCTCTATAAACTATGTCAGTCTCTATAAAAGTTGTTCCTGTATCAACATGACTTGGTACTTTTTGGATGTATGCCTGAACCTGATGGCTTTCATCTGAGTGCTGATGGTAAAGTTTATTTGCAGAACCATCATCGTGATTTTTATGTGAAAAGATAGTGTCAAAAACGCCAAACTTTCCTATTTTAGTCAAATCAATACTTGCCTCAATACTTAATCTTTTTCCATGCTGAGAATGATCGTCATGAAAATCTATATTATCTGTAGCAAAGAAGGTATCTCGTACAGACCCTATAAGAGGTTCGGGTATCCAAGTACTACCTCCCAATACATCTTTTGATTGCAAATCCCTTTTGAACTCATCAAAATTAATCATATCCTTAGAGTTAAAATTTGGATGGTTTTGAAAATAGCTTAACAATGGTTTGCCTAATGATTTTGGAATATAAGCTTGAAATGTAATTCTTATAGGAAGCATAATATTACTTTTTTATTTATTCATTTCAGAGTTTAATTTATATAGATAATCGTATTTTTCTTTTAGGATATTTTTATTATCATCAAAGTAAAAAGAACTATAGTAAATATTGGGGTTTTTGAGTTGTTCTTTCTTTTTTTCTTCTAGTGTCATAAAATATTTGTGATAATTTGAAGGTTTTGTTACTACAAAAATTATTAGTGGAGGTGAATAAAGTGCCGTTAAGTAGGCAATAGGTCTATTCTCTTTTTTCGAGATTTCAAATTCAGGTTTGTCATATTGGTCTTCAACATTAATGGGTATCGTGTGTTTTAAGTCATTTTTAAAATAAATTTCCAAACCATTACTACTATTCGGTGAGTAAATATCTAATAATTTTATATCGTTATCATGAAACTTAAATTGTGTAAAAGAAATACCGAACGTATCTACTTTAATCAATCTTGAAGCACCTATGCCTAAAAAACCACCAGTCCATTGCCTTTGCCCATCTTCTTGCCCGTATTGTATGGCAACAACACCTTCATAATTTTCAGGAATTATTATTGTTTGTCTAAAAGGTCTTTCTGTATACCAATATACCCAAATAGTGAAGAGAATAGGTAATGCGTATAGAAAAACACTTACATATAAAGATTGATCTTTGGTTAGTTTCGGAGGTAATTTTTTTCTTCTAAAAATAAATCTAAGAATAATAAAAACAACAAGTAAAATAACACCCGGTATTAAAATGCGCCACAATTTAAATGCAACAAAACTCAATGCACAAAGCACACCAAAAATGATATAATATATAGATATGTTTCTTAGCCTTTTCATTTAGTTCGTTTCACAATTTACAAAAACTGAGAGATCAATATTAAAAACGCCACTAAAAATGTAGCTAAAAGAACACCTCTAGCCCTATAATCTTGCTTTTTTTTAATAAATACAAAAAAGGTTAATAAATTGGCAATAGCTGCAATGCTCAATACTTTTCCATACAATTTTTTTTCATTGATAATTGCTAAAGCCTCTTCAAAAGTTCCCTCTAAGGCATATTCTACATAGAAATAAAATCCGACAGCAGTAGCTAATAAGCCCACTAGAACTCCTATAAATATTTCTTTTTTCATTACAGATCCCAATTATTTAGTTTTTGAATATAATGATGTGCAGTTAAATCGAACTGTACAGGTACTATAGAAACATATCCATTTTCCAATGCCCAAAGATCAGTATCTTCCCCTTGGTCAAGATTTATAAATTTACCGGTTAGCCAGTAATAATTTTCTCCTTGAGGACTCACACGTTTATCAAAATCTTCTTTCCAATTGCCCAGTGCTTGTCGGCATATTTTTACACCTTTAATTTCTTCTTTTTTTAAGTCAGGAATATTTACATTTAGCACCACGCCTTCAGGAAGTTTATTTTTCAAAACATTCAATGTAATATTTCTAACAAATTCTTTACAAACTTCAAAATTAGCATCCCAATTATAATCAAGTAGAGAAAAACCTATAGCCGGTACACCTTCAATTCCGGCTTCAACCGCAGCACTCATTGTACCTGAATAAATGACATTAATAGATGAATTAGCTCCATGATTGATACCCGAAACACATAAATCAGGTTTTTTATTCAAAATTTCATTCACCGCCATTTTAACACAATCGGCAGGTGTGCCGGAACAACTATATTCTAATTGTGGCCCTTCATCAATAGTAATAGGATTACAGCGTATCGTTGTGTTTACTGTTATTGCATGCCCCATTCCGCTTTGCGGGTTGTCAGGCGCTACAACCACTACATCACCTATTTCATTCATTACAGAAATTAAGGTTCTAATACCCGGAGCAGTAATGCCATCATCATTAGTAACTAGAATTAAAGGTTTTTTTACCATAAAAAATATAATTATTATACAAAACTACTACTTTTTTGCGTTAAGATATGATGCAATTCTTTAACATTTTATTATGAGATAATGCAATTGCTTTTTTTTACTATTGTTTACAACAAATTCTCTATAGTAATGAAAAAAGTAACTTTACTCATAACAGTATTATTTTTTGCACAAAACTTAGTTGCACAACAAGAAAAAAAGCAATGAACTCATCTTGGGTTATGGTATTCAAGCGAAAAATTATGCTTTTGTTCTCTAATGAAGCGCTTTTTGAGTAGCATAGCAGAGCTATGGTGTGAAGAAAATACAAAATTTAGAGGACAAAATGGTGATTTTGTAGCTAATAGTAGAACCCAAGATGAGTTCAATGTCCATGTTGTAGTGAAGCTCATAATTCATTTGATTTTTGGATTGGCGATTGGACGGTTTATGATGTTAATGGGAAAATAGTTGGACACAACACTATTGAAAAACAATATGACAATTGCGTACTGCAAGAAAAATGGACTTCATCAGGCAAGAATAGAGGGACTATACTCAAACCATTTAGCTTTTCGGGAGTCAAAAATTCCATCACCTAAATTATCGTATTAATTGATTAATAATCAGTTATTTATATGTTATTAGTTTGGTGTTTTGAATACTATTTAGTATCTTTA
>JAKISU010000164.1 GCA_021648445.1 Flavobacteriaceae bacterium | reverse complement strand
TTCTTTAAAATAATGAAAAGGTCTTTCTTTTCATGACCTGATAATTCCGATATGATTAATTGTAAATCCATAATACTATAAGTTTACATAAAGATAATAAAATCTACATTATCTCGCAACATAACCTTTCAGAATAACTTTTCTTCATTCTTTTTTTATCCAGCTTGCCTAATTTTAACAAAAGGAGTTTGCCTGTTAATAACTGCATATGCTCTAGATATTATTTTAAATTTTACGGCATTGATAACAGTTCCATGAGATTTTCCTTCCTCTCGTTTACGTTTATAATAGATTTTCAGCTCATTGTCATGAACAATAGCTGATCTAGCTGCATTTGTCAAGTTAGCCTTAACGGATTTATTAGCTAAATTACTAACTCTTGTTTTTCCTCTAATACTTGTTCCAGAACTATATTCAAAGGGAGCAACTCCACAATAGCAAGCAAATGATCTTGCATTGGGTATTCCCTCAAAATTATTGGAATAAATTATAAGTATAACTGCATTTACTAATCCTATCCCAGTGATGCTGAGTAGTAATTTATAATTTTTATTAATCTTATTATCCGACTTTATCAATTCAACTATCTCTACCTCTATCTCTTTAAGATCAATTTGCAATAATTTCAACCTTTTATTTGCTCTTTTAACAGTCTTTCTATCAAGCTGAGAAGAAAGTTCGTTGATTACTTGTTTTTCTGTTTTAGAGGCTTTTACAACCCTGTTTCTTTCTCCCATCAGATTCTTTAACTTTAATATTATTTCCGAGTCCATAGTGGTAGGTTTCAATTCATCTCTAAACAAATAACAGAATCTTGCAATTTTATAAGCATCTAATTTGTCATTTTTACCTCTTGTTAATCCTAAACTTCTTTTTATATGTAACGGTGATATAAAGGAAAAATCTACTTTGTTTTGTAGAAATAATCCTATTTCTAAACCATAAATACCACAGTACTCAAGACATATGAATGCTTGATTAACTTTTACCCTTTCTTGTTTTAGAGTTTTCAAAATCTCTTTAAATCCTTTTTTCTCATTGCTTACTTTAAAATGTTTCTTTGTAATTCTTTTTTCTTGATCATAGATTACTACATCTAATGTTTTTTTTGAAATATCAATTCCGATAAACCAAGTTCTTTTCATATTTTTGCTTTAGTTTGATAAACCGAAATTGTTGAATTAGCTAAATCCTTTAATAAGTCTTATACTTATAATTCTAATTGGCTCTTATCAACTTAAAGAGTTTGGGACTGATTCGGGACATAAACCTATTAATTTATAGCTATCGATAGTTCACCCAATCTCTTTTCGGTTTGTTTTATACATCAAAACTAACCAAAATCTAAAAATGCTAATCTAAAGGGTAGCTATCGGGATCAGTGGCAGTTGGCAGTAATATTAGTAAAAAAGTACATTTTTGTTTATCAATAAGAACAGTTTTTACTAAAAATGTTTTTACTCATAAACAATTAAATCAAAAATCGTAAATCGAATAAATCGTAAATCTATACGTGTTTCCCTTTTTCCCAACCATGTTTCCCTAAATACTGTTCTCCGCTTTCAACAGCATCATCTTCAATGGAAGTTCCCATAGAATCATTCCAACGATTGAGGTAACCAAACAACGAAATTACGCCTAACATTTCAACTATTTCGCCTTCATTCCAATGTTCATATAAACGTTTCTTAATATTTTCATCAACAGCATTTGGTATCATAGAAGCAGCCAACGAAAAATCTAGTGCAGCACGTTCGGCTTCGTTAAAAGCATTATGTGTACGGTATTCCCAAATATTATCTAATTGTTCTTGTTCAGCACCATAACGTTCGGCAGCACGAATGGCATGTGCCTGACAATAACGACAACCTGTTGCATTACTACTAACCCAAGCAATCATCCGCTTTAAGGCAGAAGTTACACGTCCTTCATTTGCCATAACCGCTTTATTTAAATTGATAAACGCTTTGCTGATTGCAGGTCTGTGTTGCATGGTCAATACTGAATTAGGACAAAAGCCTAAGGTTTCATTAAAGAATTCTGCTAATTGTTTTGTTTCTAGACTATGGTCTGGTGTAAGAGGTGTTACTAAAGGCATGGTTAAGATATTAGTATTGAGAAAATAGATTTTAGATTTAAAAAAGGTTCAAATATTAATTCACAAAGTACAATAAATACTTTGATTTTTTATTGTATTTTTTTAGTAGATTTATACTACCTATTTAATACAATTTTATGCAATTAATCCTAAGGTCTTTTAAACTTAAATTAAAACATACATTCACTATTTCTAGAGAGTCATATAACTCACAACCAACTTTAATTGTTGAATTAAAAGAGGGTGAATTTTCAGGCTTTGGTGAGGCAACTTCAAATCCGTATTACGGAATTAAAATCTCAAAAATGATAGCTGACTTGGAAGCAGTCCAATCTATAATTGAATCAACTTCAGATGAAGCTCCAGAAATGTTTTGGAGTAAAATGTATCCACATTTAAAAGAGAATATGTTTGCCTTATGTGCCTTAGATTTGGCATATAATGATCTATATGCACGTAAAAAAGGTAAAAAACTATATGAATTATGGAGTTATGATGTAAGTAATAATCCGTTAAGTGACTATACGATTGGGATAGATTCTATTGAGAAGATGATTGCCAAAATGTTAGCATTACCTTGGCCTATTTATAAAATTAAACTAGGCACAAAAGAAGATATAAAGATTATCACTGAACTTCGTAAACATACTGATGCCATTTTTAGAGTAGATGCTAATTGTGGATGGACTGTTGATGAAACTATCAACAATGCTATTGAATTAAAAAAGCTTGGTGTTGAATTTATAGAACAACCTATGAAGGCTGATGATTGGGATGCACATAAAAAAGTATATCAAAATTCGGCATTACCCATTATTGCAGATGAAAGTTGTCAGATAGAAGCTGATGTTGCTAAATGCCATCATCATTTTCATGGAGTGAATGTAAAATTGGTAAAATGTGGAGGATTGACATCAGCAAGGAGAATGCTAATGCAAGCAAAAGGATTAGGTATGAAAACAATGGTGGGTTGCATGACGGAATCATCAGTAGGTATTTCAGCAATTGCGCACTTATTACCATTATTAGATTATGTTGATATGGATGGTGCGATATTATTAGCTGAAGATATTGCTACAGGTATAACTCTTAAAAAGGGCGTTATACACTATAGTGAGTTGAATGGAACTGGGGTTATCCTCACCCCTCCAGACGATTCGGGACTCTCCAAAGGAGAGGGAGTCACAGATGAATAGTATTAAGGATTTTATTAAAAGCAAAAAATTATTTAGGAGATTTGTCCCCTTGAGGGGACTTTAGGGGTGTGTAAAAAAGAAAAATTATATTTAAATCTATTTAATGACAGTTGACAGTTTTCCGGATAGAACAATCACCATAAAAGATAAAGAATATTTATATTTTGGAGGAACTTCCTATTTGGGAATGGCAACCCTACCAGAATTTCAAAATCTAATATTCAACAACATTAAAAAATGGGGAACGTTTTATGGGAGTTCACGTAATGCGAATGTAAAACTGTCAGTTTACGATAAAGCAGAACAATTGCTTTCAGAACAAATTGGTTCAGAAGCTTCGGCGACAGTTTCTTCAGGAGCCTTGGCAGGAAAACTAACAACAGAATACTTATCCAAAACCATAGATACATTTTTTCATTACCCGAAAACACATCCGGCAATTTTGGTGGAACATAGTTTGCCATTATTTGTTAAAGGTAAGTTACACCCAAAATTACAAGATGATATAGTAGAAGAAGTAGTGATTGCCGTAGATGCAATCTTATCTTTAGAAGTAACACCTACTTCTTTTGATTTTCTAGATCGGATTTCATCAAAAAAGAAAATTACACTAATAGTAGATGAATCTCATAGTTTAGGAATTGTTGGTAAGAATGGACAGGGAATTTTCAACTCTATATCAAATGAAAAATTAAATAGAAAAATTATGATCTCCTCTTTAGGGAAAGCTTTAGGTTTGTCTGGAGGTATCATAGCTTCAGATAAACTGTTTATTGATGCTTTAAAAAGTGAGTCCGTTTTTGTATCTTCTTCAGGAGCAAATCCCGCTTATTTGGAAGCCTACGTACAAGCACAAGATTTATACAATGAACAACGACAAAAGTTGAGGCTAAATTTAGATTTTTTAACTGCCCAATTACACCCAAATAAAACCTTAAAATTTAATAGTGATTATCCGGTCATTTATAGTAATGATTCAACTATTTTTACGACTTTGTTAAAGAATGGTATGGTAATAACTAACTTTAAATACCCTACTTATAAAAGCCCAATGAATAGGATAGTTATTACTGCCAATCACACACAAAAGGATTTAGAAATCCTCTCCCTAGCCCTCTCCAAAGGAGAGGGGATTTAATAAATAAAATTGATAAATTATGACAAATAAAGTAAAGACAACTTGGAAAGGTAATATGCAATTTGAATCTACAAACCCTGGCGGAAACTTACTAATAGATGTTGGTGAAGATAGTGGAGGTGAGGGAAAAGGGTATAGACCAAAAGCATTAATGTTATCTGCTCTGGCAGGATGTTCCGGTGTAGATGTAATACCACTTTTAAAGAAAATGAGAGCAGAGGTTGATGGTTTTTCAATTGAAATTGAAGCAGAACTTACAGAAGAACATCCAAAATATTATCATAAAGTAAAAGTGAACTATAATTTTTATGGCAAAGAGTTTAAAAAATCAAAAATAGAAAAAGCAGTAAAACTATCTGAAGAACGCTATTGTGGAGTTATGGAAATGTTTCGGCAGTTTGCCGAGGTTACTATTGAGATTCAGTATTTTGAGGAATAATCTAAAACAAACGATAACCTAAAATAATAGAAAAAGAATTGTATTTAGGGCTTGCTGATTTTCTAAAAAAATCATTTTATATAATTGAATTTCAGTTAGATAGTCTTATTTTTTATTGATTATTTCTTGGGTAAATGCAAAGGTTTTTGTATCTTATCTGCTATAAA
>JAKISU010000018.1 GCA_021648445.1 Flavobacteriaceae bacterium | reverse complement strand
AATTTTGCTTTTTTTGCAATAACAAAATACAACTTTTAAAACAGTTTTCCAATTTTAAATCACCTTAAAATATCAATAAAATCAATACTTAACAGTTTATTGAATGTGTTTTTCGGGGGATGGCTAACTTATCTAAAGTGGTGGTTTCATTTAAATGGAAGTATTAAAAAGCATCTGAACTTAACAAAAGATGCTCAAAACTTACTTCATGAAATTATTGAGGAACGAAGAAATTCTGAACAAGAGAAAGATGATTTATTAGATATGTTGTTACAAGCGAGATATGAAGACGGTTCGCCTATGCCTCAAAAACAATTGATCGATGAAGTTATGATTCTGTTTACAGCAGGACATGAAACCACATCAAATGCACTAAGTTTTATGCTACTTCTTTTAGCTAAACATCCTGATATTCAAGAAAAAATTTACCAAGAGCTTAGCAATATTAATATACATAATGGTGATATCATGCAATATGTGTTACAGTTACAATATACCAAACAGTGTATAGAAGAAACTATGCGACTGTATCCTCCTGGCTTTATTATGGATCGTATATCTATTATGGACGATGATTATAAAGGGAAAAAAATTAACGAAGGCACTTTACTATTACTGTCAATATACGAAGTGCACAAGCATCCTGATTTTTGGGAATCCCCAGAAGAATTTAACCCTGATCGTTTTAGCCCTAAAAACAAAAAGGACTATTCTCATCAATACTACCCCTTTGGAGCCGGACCTAGAATGTGTGTTGGAAACAATTTTGCAATGTATGAAATGATTTTGACCATTGCCGAAATTGTCAAAAAATATAGAGTAACAACACCATTAGAAAAGATAAAAATAAATCCGTTAATTACATTAAAACCTAAAGAAGTTCCTCTCAACTTTACAGAAAGATAACCATTGTTAACTACAAAACAAGAACATACCAGCCTCATCAAAACCGAAGCCAAACGCCTCGGTTTTTTATCATGTGGTATTAGTAAAGCTGAATTTTTAGAAAAAGAAGCCCCTCGTTTAGAAAAATGGTTAAACCAAAACATGCATGGCGAAATGCAGTATATGGAAAATCATTTTGATAAACGCTTAGACCCAACAAAATTAGTTGAAGGTTCAAAATCCGTAGTTTCGTTGTTATTGAATTATTATCCATCAGAAAATCAGCAAGATTCGACCGCACCTAAAATTAGTAAATATGCCTACGGAACTGATTATCATTTTATCATTAAAGGCAAACTCAAACACCTTTTAAATTTTATTCAAGATAAAATTGGTGAAGTTAACGGAAGAGCTTTTGTAGATTCTGCTCCTGTTTTAGACAAAACCTGGGCAGCAAAAAGCGGATTGGGTTGGGTAGGCAAGCACAGTAATTTAATCACTCAACAAGTAGGTTCTTTTTATTTTATTGCCGAATTGATTATCGATTTGGAATTAGTGTATGACGACCCAATAACTGACCATTGCGGCACCTGTACGTCTTGTATAGATGCTTGCCCTACACAAGCAATTGTTGAACCTTATGTGGTTGACGGTAGTAAATGTATTTCGTACTTTACGATTGAATTAAAAAATGAAATCCCCAATTCTGTAAAAGGACAATTTGACAATTGGATGTTTGGTTGCGATATCTGTCAAGATGTATGCCCTTGGAATCGTTTTTCAAAATCGCATAATGAACCGCTTTTTAATCCACATCCTGAATTGTTATCTATGACTAAAAAAGATTGGAAAGAAATTACAGAAGATGTATTTAAAAGAATCTTTAAAAAATCAGCAGTAAAGCGAACTAAATTTTCCGGATTAAAAAGAAATATTGAGTTTTTGAAATAGTATTCTTTTAAGTTGAATTCCTTATAACCAGAGAAGTTGGCAATTCAATAGTTTTATATTTAAAAGGTTGTTTTTTTCTAATTTTAGTCATCTCTTTAAATAATCGTTTAAATGCTTTTTTACCCATTAAATATCCTGGTTGATCTATGGTTGTTAATGAAGGTGTAATTGCAGATGACATAAACCAATTGCTAAATCCAATTACAGAAATTTGATCAGGTATCTTAATTTTTAACTCATTTAACTTAGCTATTGCCCCAATGGCAACCAAATCGCTTACAGCAAATAAGCCATCAACATTACTTTGCGTATTGATCAATTCTTGTGTAAAATTAAATCCTTCTTCAAAAGTAACATCATTACAGGTAAATACTAAAGAGGGATTGTATTTTATATCATATGTTTCCAGTGCTTTTTTATATCCTAAAAAACGATCAATCGAATTCAAAGGTAACAAAGGACCTCTAAAATGGGCAATATGTTTACATCCTGATTTTATAAGGTGTTCTGTAGCAATAAATGCAGCTTTTCTATCATCAATTATTACCTTAGAACAGTTTATCAATTTTGCCGTTTTATCAAACAAAACCAATGGAATATCCCTATCTAATACATCATTAATATGCTTATAGTTTGCTGTGTCATTTGACAAAGACATTAATACACCATCAACCCGTTTACTTACCAAGAGGTCTAACTGTTTTTTTTCTAATTGATAAGATTCATTTGATTGCAAAATAATAACCAAATATCCTTTTTTTTCAGCTTGTGCTATAATTCCTTTAATAACATTAGAGAAAAAATGATGAACTACTTCGGGTATAATCAAGCCAATGGTTTTTGATTCCCTTGTCCTAAAATTAACCGCAAAACTGTTTGGTTTATAATTTAACGTTTCTGCCAGTTCTTTAACACGCTTTTTAGTTTTTGGACTAACATCTGGATAATCTTTAAGAGCTTTAGAAACTGTAGCTACTGAGATTTCTAAAATTTCAGCTATGTGTTTTAAAGTAACTTCCCTCATATTGATTTAATAATTGGGACAATATACAATATTATTAATTTACGAAAACGTTATCGGTAAAATCGAAAACGTTTTCGTTACCGAAATTTTAATTTCATTTATAATAAAATGTAAATTTCAATATTATTCTAACTACAAATTAATAATTTAACAATTTTTACAATGAAAAATCAAACTAAACTAAAAGTCATTTTTTCTTTGGTATTCTTTTTTGTCTTGAGTACTTCAGTTTTTGCACAATCAAGTATTAAAGGTGCAGTTAAAGACTCATTTGGTGAGCCGTTGCCTGGTGTAAACATTATTCTTAAGGAAATTAATAAAGGAGCAGTTACCGATTTTGATGGCAACTATGAAATTTCTAATGTAAATGATGGTACTTATATTTTAAGCGCATCATTTATAGGGTATAAGAGTTTTTCTAAAGAAGTAATTGTTAGCGGAAGTGATATTACAGTAAATATAACTATGGGAGAAGATGTAGAAGCATTAGACGACATTATTATTACCGGTGTTATCAATCCTAAATCAAAAATCGAGTCTAGTGTCTCTGTAACTTCATTACAACCTGCAAAAATTATGCAGTCAGCACCTAGGTCAACTGCTGAAATTTTTAGAACAATACCCGGTATTCGTTCAGAATCTTCCGGTGGTGAAGGAAATGCAAATATTGCGGTTCGTGGTGTTCCAATTTCTTCTGGAGGTTCTAAATATGTACAAATACAAGAAGATGGTTTACCGGTACTTCTTTATGGAGACATTGCCTTTGCAACATCAGATATTTTTACAAGATTTGATGCCAATGTGGCAAGAATTGAAGCTATTAGAGGTGGTTCTGCTTCAACATTATCATCAAATGCTCCTGGAGGTATCATTAATATTATCAGTAAAACAGGAAAAAGTGAAGGTGGATTACTAAGTACTGCTTTTGGTCTTGATTATGGGTCATTTAGAACTGATTTTGCTTATGGCAGCCCTATTGGAGATAACTTATATTTTCATGTAGGTGGTTTTTATAGAGTAGGAGAAGGTGTTAGAGAAACAGGATTTACTGCTAATAATGGAGGGCAAATTAAACTCAATCTTACTAAAGAATTTGAAAACGGTTATGTGCGATTATATACTAAATTTTTGAATGATAGAGCTGCAGGTTATATGCCTATGCCTATTCAAGTAACAGGCACGAACAGTGATCCTACTTGGGAAAATGCTCCTAATTTTGACGCTACAAGTGGCGCACTACAAACTCCTTTTTTATCACAAAATGTAGGCTTAGGGTCTGATGGTCAGTTAAGACGTTCTAAAATAGCTGATGGAATGAACCCTAATTCTAAATCAATCGGTGCAGAAATTTCATTTGATCTAGAAGGTGATTGGAAAATAAAAAACAACGGTCGATTTACTATTAACAACGGTCGGTTTGTAGCTCCTTTCCCAGCACAAGTTGCTACTGCTACAGAAATTGCTGATTCATTCGGAACAGGATCAACGTTGGCTTATGCCAATGGTGACGGCAATGTAAACGATAATAGTTTGGTATCTAGAATACACATGTTTGATGTTGAATTAAACAATTTTAACAATTTTATGAATGATTTTAGAATCTCTAAAAGCTTCGAAAGTGTTGATATTACCGTGGGATACTTTAAATCTATTCAAAACATTTCAATGTCTTGGCTATGGAATTCATACCTACAAGAAGTATCTGATGATAACGCTCGTTTAATTAATGCCTCTGATGCTATAGGAAATCCGTTAAGTGAAAACGGATTATATGCATACGGAGTACCGTTCTGGGGAAATTGTTGCCAAAGAAATTATGATACACAATATAATGTATCTGCACCTTACTTAAATATATCCATTGAAGCTTCTGAAAAGTTTACTATTGATGCAGGTTTGCGTTATGATAAAGGTAAAGTTGATGGTTCCTTTGCAGGAACAGTACAAACAGTCTTCGATATTAATAACGATGGGCAAATATCAGTACCTGAAAGTAGTGTTTCTGCAATTGATAATGCAAATGCTACCACTGTTAATTATGATTATGATTATGTTTCATACACATTTGGTTTAAATTATAAATTTGCAGATAATCAGTCCTTTTTTACACGATATAGTCGTGGTGCCTCTGCTAAAGCAGATAGAATCCTTTTCTCGGGCTTAAATTATTTAGATGGAGATAGAATCAATGCAAAAGACTTTATCGATCAAGCTGAATTAGGGTATAAAATAAAATTTGATAACGGAGCCTTATATGCTACTGCATTTTACGCAAAAACAACCGAGGAAGGTGGTTTTGAGGCAACTTCAAATACAATTATCGAAAATGATTATAGCTCTTTAGGAGTTGAAGTAGAAGGATCATTCAGATTCAATAATTTTGATCTAAGAGGAGCCATAACCTACACAAATGCAGAGGTTACTTCCGGTGATAATGATGGAAATACGCCTAGAAGACAACCTGATTTCATTTATAATATTATACCAACCTTTAATTTTGGAGCTGACCAAAAAAATAATTTCGGGTTAAGCTTTATTGGGCAAACAAAGGCTTTTGCTCAAGATAGTAACGAACTTGTAATGCCTGGTTTTGTAATGTTCAATGCTTTTGTAAACGTTGGTATTACGGAAGGTTTAGCAGTAAATTTAGCAGCAAATAATCTTTTTGATTCTTTAGGTATTACCGAATCAGAAGAAGGAAGTATTACTGAGGGGACAACAAATATCGTTAGAGCAAGACCATTACCCGGAAGATCAATTTCTTTGACTCTTTCATATAGCTTTTAAGTTTCCATTTATATAAATTTGAGTTAGTTTCATTAAGAGGTTAATACTGTATATTAGCCTCTTTTTGATGATTCAATAAAAATCCAATAAACAATGACCTTTAAAAAATCTCGGTTAAGTTTTTGGCAAATTTGGAATATGAATTTCGGTTTTTTCGGAATTCAATTCAGCTTTGGTTTACAACAAAGCAACATGAGCGCAATCTATAAGTATTTAGGTGCAAGCGAACATGAAATACCTATGCTTTGGTTAGCCGGTCCTGTAACAGGACTTATAGTGCAACCTATTATTGGAGCAATCAGTGATGGTACATGGTCTCCAAAATTCGGGCGCAGAAAACCTTTCTTTTTAATTGGTGCTGTTTTGGCAAGTTTAGCTTTAATATTTATGCCATATTCTCAAACTATATGGATGGCAGCAAGTCTATTATGGATTCTTGATGCAGGTAATAATATAGCTATGGAACCTTATAGAGCTTTCGTTTCTGACAAACTAGATGAAAAACAACATTCCTTAGGTTTTCTAATGCAAAGTTTTTTTACGGGTTTAGGCACTACCATAGCAAATTTTACACCAGCAATATTAGTATCTCTAGGCTTTTTAGCAATTACTGATAAAATGGAAAATGGAATTCCTGTAACTACTTATTGGGCTTTTTTTATTGGTGCTTTTGCATCAATAGCTACCATACTTTACTCTGTATTAACTACTAAAGAATATCCACCTACAGAAGAAGAACTTAAAAAATTAAAAGAAGAAAGAACAAAAGGGAATATTTATTCAAGAACATTAAATGATATTATTGGAGCAATCAAAACAATGCCGCTCACTATGAGGCAATTAATACCTGTTAAATTTTTTACATGGTATGCCATGTTCTGTTATTGGCAATATTTAACTTCAACATTATCGATATCTTTGTTTGGCACTTTAGATCCAAATTCAGAAGGATATACCAAAGCACAAATTTTAACAGGACAAGTAAACGGAACTTATAATATTGTATGCTTTATGGTTGCGTTTGCATTGATTCCATTAGCAAGAAAAATTGGAGCTAAAGGTGTACATTTTGTATCGCTACTTTTAGGAGGTATAGGTCTTCTATCAATACCGTTTTTAAATAATACAGATGTTTTATTCAGCTTCCCTAATCCTTTTTCTAATGGAGATGTCATAATATCTTCAATTTACCTTTTCTCCTTTGGTTTAGGTATCGCTTGGGCTTCAATGTTGGCAATGCCATATCAACTTTTAGCAGGATCTATCCCCAAAGAAAAAACAGGTGTATACATGGGTATTTTTAATATGTTTATTGTAATACCAATGATCATACAAATTTTTTCAATGCAATATTTTGTATATGATCTACTTGGAGAAAATCCAGTAAATGTACTTCGATTAGCAGGTGTATTCTTGATACTTGCAGGTATTTTTACCTTATTTATTACCTCAAAACAAAAAAGTTCAATTTAAATTAATGGTTAGCACTACAAACTACATAAAGGCAAAAGAACTCCTACTAAAAGCGAGTACAGATCAAGGCTTTTTAGCAAGTGCAAACGACATTGCTAATTATAAAAGAGTGTGGGCAAGAGATGGGGTTATTTGTGGTCTGGCAGCTTTATTAGATGGTGATGAAGCATTAATAAATACTTTTAAAAACACTTTACTTACACTCGCAAAAAATCAACATGAGCTAGGAAACATTCCGTCTAATATATTTTTTAATAAAAATAATACCGAAGTAAGTTTTGGCGGATTGGCTGGAAGAGTTGATACTATTTCTTGGTTTATTATAGGCGTGTGCAATTATACCTTTATAACAAAAGATAAAAGCTTATTAACTGAATTAAAACCGAATATAGAAAAAGGACTCCTATTATTAGAAGCATGGGAATTTAACAGAAATGATCTAATATATGTCCCAAGGTCAGGTAATTGGGCCGATGAGTATATTACTGAAGGACATATTCTTTACGATCAATTATTACGCCTTTGGGCTTTAAGGTGCTTTTATCATTTTTATCCATCAAAAAAAATAAGTGATAAAATAAATGCTGTAACTAATAAAATAAATGGTAATTATAGAAAGTCTGGCGATAACCCACATCCTTACCATCCAAAAGCATATAAAAATTTAAAAGATTTTGATTATTGGATAGCCTCAATTAATCCGTCAGGATATCAAACCATGTTTGATGGCTTTGCAAATTCATTGGCATTATTTTTAGAAATAGGCGATTCTTCTTTTGGAAAAAGAGTAGTAAATTATTCTGAACAATTAAGGCAAAGTTTACCTTTAAAATTATTGCCTGCTTTTTGGAAACCTATAGAAAAGGACAATTCTGATTGGAAATTATTATCTAATAACTGTAAATACGAATTCAGAAATTATCCTTATGAATTCCATAACGGAGGAACTTGGCAAATAGTAAATGCGTTTTATGGTATAGGAGTACATAATACTGATAAAACAATATCTATAGAAGTTCTAGAACACATCAAGGTTTTGAACAGCGAAGAAAATTTTTCATTTTTTGAAAATTTCAATTCAAAAACGGGTATACCAAATGGAATAAAATTCTGTGCCTGGAGTGCTGCAGGAGAAATATTATTAACTCAATATCTTGAAGGGAAAAAATTATTAAATTAAATTTGAAAAAAGATATAGACATATTATGTGTTGGCGAAATTTTGATCGATTTTATTGGAAATCAATTAAATAATAATATCAGCCAAACCAGTAACTATCAAAGGCATTTAGGAGGCTCTCCATCTAATGTAGCAATGAATATGGTTCAATTAGGACTTAAAACAACATTGGTTGCAACCGTTGGCAATGATGGATTCGGAAATTATTTAATCGATAGACTAAATACAGCTAAAATTGATACACAACATATTAAGAAATTAAAAAATATACCTACAAGTAATATCATTATTTCTAGATCTTCAAAAACTCCTGAATTTATTGCTTATAGAGAAGCTGACTACCAAATTAAGGTAAATCAGATCCCTAATATTCTTTTAAAAAGATCAAAAATTTTTCATACTTCCTGCTTTGCTTTAAGTAAAAACCCTGCACAAAAAACCATTCTTTCGAAAGCACAAAAAGCAATTGATTATAATTGTAAATTAAGTATTGATATAAACTATTCGAACCAAATATGGCCAAATAGAGCAAAAGCTATAGAAATCATCAAACATTTTTGTCAATTTAATCCGTTAGTAAAAATTAGTATGGATGATGTTTATAGGCTTTTTGGTAAAAATTTCACTTCTCAACAGGTATTCGAATTTTTCCATGAACAAAATGTAGACATAATTTGCCTCACTTTGGGTAGCAAAGGGGTAAAATTATCTCAAAAAAATAAAAAAACCTTTTCATTACCAGCTGTCAAAATTGATAAAGTAATTGATGTTACCGGAGCAGGTGATGCTTTTTGGGCAGGTTTTTTATTTGCTTATCTTAATGAATATTCGCTTCAAAAATGCTTAGAAACCGCGCTAAAACTGGCTGCTTTAAAACTTCAAAACGTAGGTCGTCTTCCCAACAATATTGACATTCTACAATAAATATTTAAGATTAAGTAAAAGTTTTAGATATAAAAAATTTATTCCTTTACCTTTGTAAATTCAACTCTAACCATTTTTTATGAGCAACAGCAAACAAAAACAAGAGGCATTAGATTATCATGCTAAACCCAAACCGGGGAAGATACAAGTAGTTCCTACAAAAAAATATGCAACCCAACGTGATCTATCATTAGCATATTCGCCAGGTGTTGCTGAGCCTTGTTTAGAAATTGCTAAGAATAAAAAAGATGTTTATAAATATACTTCTAAAGGTAATTTAGTGGCTGTAATTTCAAACGGAACAGCTGTCTTAGGTTTAGGAAATATTGGCCCTCTAGCTTCAAAACCTGTGATGGAAGGCAAAGGTTTGCTTTTTAAAATCTTTGCCGATATTGATGTTTTCGATATTGAAGTTGACGCCACTGACGTAGATAAATTTGTAGAAACAGTTAAGGCTATTGCTCCTACTTTTGGAGGTATTAATTTAGAAGATATCAAAGCTCCTGAAGCATTTGAAATTGAACGTCGTTTAAAAGAAGAGCTTGATATTCCTGTAATGCATGATGACCAACATGGTACAGCAATTATATCTGCCGCCGCCTTAAAAAATGCCTGTGAAGTTGCTAAAAAGAATATTTCTAAGGTTCAAATTGTGGTAAGTGGTGCTGGTGCTGCTGCAATTTCTTGTGCTCGCTTGTATATTAAAATCGGTGCTAAACTAGAAAATATTGTCATGCTAGACAGTAAAGGTGTTATTCGAAAAGATGACAAAAATCTAAGACCTTCTAAAGCTGAATTTGCTACCTCAAAAAACATCAATACACTAGAAGAAGCCATGAAAAATGCTGATGTTTTTATAGGATTATCTAAAGGAGGCATTGTTACAACACCAATGGTAAAATCAATGGCAAAAAATCCTATTGTTTTTGCAATGGCGAATCCTGACCCTGAAATAGAATATGATCTAGCCATTAAAACACGCAAAGATATTATTATGGCTACAGGTAGATCTGACCATCCTAATCAAGTGAATAATGTACTTGGGTTTCCTTTTATTTTTAGAGGTGCACTTGATGTTCGGGCTACAAAAATAAATGAAGAAATGAAATTGGCAGCTGTGCATGCTTTAGCTGACCTAACAAAACATCCGGTACCGGAGCAAGTGAATATTGTATATGATGAAGTGAATTTAACTTTCGGTAAAGATTATATCATTCCAAAACCATTTGATCCTAGATTGATCTATGAAATTCCTCCGGCAGTAGCAAGAGCAGCAATGGATTCAGGTGTTGCCACCGAACCTATTTCGGACTGGGATAAGTATAGAGATGAATTGATGGAACGCTTAGGAACCGGAAGTAAAGTGGTTCGTTTATTACATGGTAGAGCCAAAAATAATCCAAAAACCATTGTTTTTGCTGAAGCTGATCATTTAGATGTCTTGAAAGCTGCACAAATAGTGAATGATGAAGGTATTGGGCTTCCTATATTATTAGGTGATAGAGAAATTATTTTAGAGTTGAAAGAAGAAATTGGGTTTACAGATGAAGTCCTGATCATAGATCCAAAAACTCCGAAAGAAAAAGAAAGAAGATATCGTTTTGCTGAAAAGTACTGGAAAACCCGACAACGTAAAGGTATCAAGTTATTAGACGCACAAAAATGGATGCGTGAACGGAATTATTTTGCTGCAATGATGGTCAATGAAGGTGAAGCTGATGCCTTAATTACAGGCTATACACGTAATTATTCAACCGTTATAAAACCTATGTTAGAATTGATAGGTATGGCTAAAGGTGTGAATAGAGTGGCAGCAGCCAATTTAATGCTGACCAAAAGAGGACCCATTTTTTTAGCTGATACTACCATTAATATAAATCCGACAGCCGAACATTTAGCTAAAATTTCTCAGCTTACAGCTTCATTAGCTAAGATGTTTAATATAAAACCAAATATTGCTATGCTGTCGTATTCTAATTTTGGGGCTTCCACATCTGAAAATTCGACTAAAATAGCTGAAGCTATAAAATACACACACCGCAATTATCCGAATGTATCAATAGATGGCGAGCTTCAAGCAGATTTTGCACTGAACCCTGAATTGTTGAAGAAAGAATTCCCTTTTTCTAAATTGGTAGATAAAAAAGTGAATGTATTGATTTTTCCGAATCTAGACTCAGCAAATATTACCTATAAATTGATGAAAGAGTTATATAATGCAGAGTCTATTGGTCCTATTATGTTAGGCATGAAAAAACCTGTACATATTCTGCAATTAGGTGCCAGTGTAGATGAAATGGTAAATATGGCCGCCGTAGCTGTAATTGATGCTCAAGAAAAAGCTAAAGTTTAATTAAAATTTGTTTATTTGTAACATAATATTAAAACCCAAGGTAAAATATGATATAAAACTACTCTTATACCTGTCGATTCTAAATAGATTTCAATTAAAAATCCGTGTAGATTCGGCAATTAAATTACTAATAAATGATAACCCATATAAGAGGAAGGTTAATAGAAAAGAACCCAACATTTGCTATTATTGAATGTAATGGGGTTGGTTATTTTCTCCACATTTCGCTAAACACATACTCAAAAATTCCTGATTCAGAAGCTGTTAAGCTATATACTTATCTGTCTATAAAAGAAGATTCTCATTCTTTATTTGGTTTTGCCGATAAAGTTGAACGTGAAATTTTTAAACTATTAATTTCTGTTTCCGGTGTTGGTAATAGTATCGCAAGAACCATGTTATCTTCAATGACACCAGAACAAATTCAACATGCTATTGCCTCTGAAGATGTTGCTACTATACAATCTGTTAAAGGAATTGGCGCTAAAACAGCACAACGTGTAATTATTGATTTAAGAGATAAAATTGTTAAAACATATGAATTATCTGAAGATTCAATACAATCTAACAATACAATTAAAGATGAAGCGTTATCTGCATTAGAAGTTCTTGGGTTTTCGCGTAAGCAGGTCGAGAAACTAGTGCAAAAAATAATTCAAGAAGCCCCAAACACTACTCTTGAAAATATTATTAAGAAAGCACTTAAAATTTTGTAAAAAATTGAATATTAAAACACTAGCGACATATAGTTTTATACTATTTATTATATTTTTTACAGTTGCATCTTTAAATGCTCAAACACCTCCTTCATCTCAACAAAAAAAGGATACAACAAAGGTTATTGCTAATCAAGTAGATACTTTAAAAGTAGATTCTATTTCAAAATTACCATATACATTTAAAGATGGTCAAAGAGGAAGTTTATTTTTAAATGAGCTTTCAAAATTTGAAGTTATTTACGACCCGGAAACCAAACAGTATATGTTTGTTGAAAAAATTGGCGATTTTTATGTAAAACACCCGTTTTATATGACCCAAAAAGAATATGAAGAATATCGCTTACAGCGTGATATCTTAAGCTATTTTAAAGACAAAATAAGCGCTGTTGGTGGTAGGAAAAAAGATAGTGAATTGGCACAAAAAAACCTATTACCTAAATATTATGTAAACTCAAGTTTCTTTGAAAATATTTTTGGCGGCAATGAAATTGAAGTGAATCCGCAAGGTTCTGTTTTGATTAGAATGGGTATTCTATTTCAAAAAGTTGAAAACCCTCAATTATCTGAACGCAACAGGCAAAGCACTACTTTTGATTTTGATCAAGAAATCAATGCAAGTTTAAATGCAAAAGTGGGTAAAAGATTACGTGTTAATATCAATTTTGATACACAATCAACTTTCAATTTTCAAAATCAGGTAAAATTAGAGTTTACGCCTACTGAAGATGATATCATCAGAAAAATTGAAGTAGGTAATGTGAGCATGCCTATACAAAGTTCATTAATTGCGGGAGCTCAAAATTTATTTGGTGTAAAAACAGAATTACAATTTGGTAAAACTACAGTAACAGGCGTATTTGCAAGACAAAACTCTCAAACACGTTCAGTTGCAGCCCAAGGAGGCGCTACTGTTACAGAATTCAACTTAAGAGCAAGCGATTATGACGACAATAGACACTTCTTTTTATCGCAAAGTTTTAGAGATGATTTTAATAATGCCTTAGATCAATTTCCATTAATAAATAGTTCTAAACATATTACCCAAATTGAAATTTGGATCACCAACAGAAATAACACCACAGAAGGTGTACGTAATATTGTCGCTTTCGCAGATTTAGGTGAAGCAGACCAAGGCAATATTGATGCTCCTCTTTCTTTAGTTATTGCTAATGGAGGTGTAGACCCGAGAAACGAAGCAAATACTTTGGATGCTTTTTTAACCGCTAATAGCGGTATTAGAAATATATCTTCTTTGAGCACTACCTTATCACAATATGCACAAGGCACTCATTATTCAGTATTGGAAAACGCTCGAAAATTAGTGTTAGGTATTGATTTTACTTTGAACCCACAATTGGGTTATATAACATTAAATAGACGTTTGGTCGATAGTGATGTTTTAGCTGTTGCCTATGAATATACTGATAGTAATATTGCCGGAGAAAATGTGTTTAGAGTTGGTGAATTATCGAGTTATGGTGTTACTGCTCCTGACAATTTAGTTGTAAAATTATTACGTAGTGAAATTATTAATACCAACACTAACCTTTGGGATTTAATGATGAAAAATATATATGATATAGGCGCCTATCAATTACAATCTGACGGATTTAGATTAGAGGTAATGTATCAGGATGATGCAACCGGTGTTCCTTTGAATATTTTACAAAGTGCAGCAACTAATGGTGTAAAGGATAAAACATTACTAAACTTATTACGATTAGATAGATTAGATCAATCAAATAATGAAATTTCTGAAGGTGATGGTTTTTTTGATTTTGTTGAAAGCATTACCATAAACTCACAAAATGGCTATGTTATATTTCCAACTGTGCAACCTTTCGGATCAACCTTAGATAATGTTTTAGACGCATCTGATGATGTTTTTGTTTTTAATGAACTTTATAATAATACAAAAGCACAAGCCCAAAATGAGTTCCAGACTAAAGATAAATATTTCTTAAGAGGTTATTTTAAATCAGAAGCGAGAAGCGGAATTCCATTAGGGGCATTTAACGTACCTAGAGGCTCAGTAACTGTAACAACCGGAGGAAGAGAACTAATCGAAGGTGTTGATTATGTGGTTGACTACCAAATTGGTAATGTACAAATTATCAATCCGAATCTTGTTGCTTCAAATGCACCTATAAACGTATCAGTAGAAAATAATAATGGTTTTAATCAACAACAACGCCGTTTTATGGGGATTGACATACAACATATTTTTTCTGAAAATTTTGCTATAGGCGGTACCTTTTTAAACTTACGGGAAAGAGCTTTTGGTAAAATGCAATTTGGTTCAGAAGCAGTAAACAATACTATTGCCGGTTTTAATTTAAACTATCAAACTGAAGTGCCAAAATTTACCAAATGGGTAAATAAATTACCTAATATTGATACTGATGTTGTTTCAAGCTTTTCTATAAGAGCTGAAGCTGCATATTTATTACCCGGAGCTTCTAAAAATAGAAATGGTGGTGTTATTGGCGAAGTTGCATCCTATATTGACGATTTTGAAGGCTCTCAAATACCCTTAGATATCAGCTCACCCAGACAATGGTTTTTAGCAAGTGTACCTCAAGAACAACTATTACCTGATTTACAATTTGTAGGTGACATTAACGATCCTGATGGTAGATTACGTTTTGGTAAAAAAAGGTCAAAATTAGCTTGGTATACTATTGATAGACTATTTTATGGCAATTCACTAAAACCCAATAATATTGATGACGTTGAACTCTCTAGAGCTGAAGTACGTCAAGTTAGTTTTGAAGAATTATTTCCTGAAATAGAATTGGATAATATACAAGCTAATATTGTAAACACTTTTGATCTGGCTTATTATCCTCAAGAGAGGGGTTCTTATAATTTTGGTACTGATGTGAATTCTGAAGACAAATTTATAAATCCTGAATCCCATTGGGGAGGGATCATGCGCTCTTTAAATACTACCGATTTTCAACAAGCTAATGTTGAATATATTCAATTTTGGTTAATGGATCCTTATCGAAATTATTCTATCAATGAATCTGAAGGAGGCTCTTCAACGATTAATCCTCTTGATTTTGGAGGCGAACTCTATTTTAATTTAGGTAATATTTCAGAAGATATATTAAATGATGATAGACGTATGTATGAAAATGGTCTACCGGCAGATGGTGTTCAAGTTGACGGCGTCAATATTGATCCTACTGAATGGTCATCTATTCCTAAAAATCAATCCTTGCTCTATGCGTTTACCGAAGATGACAATGAAAGACTTAATCAAGATTTAGGGTTGGATGGAATACCTGATGACAATGGAACAGAAAATGATGAAGAAAGTAAATTTCAATCATTTTTAAGTGCAATAAATGGAATCGTTGATGCTGATGTTCTCTCAAAACTACAAGCTGATCCTGCATCTGATAATTACAACTTCTTTAGAGGAAGTGAATTAGATGCTGCCGACGCCTCAATTTTAAGTAGGTATAGAAATTTTAATAGAACTCAAGGCAACTCACCAACCATCAATAATTCAACAGAATCTTTTCCTACAGGCGGCACCTCTTTTCCTGATATTGAAGACATCAATAGAGATCAGACTATGAGTGATGTTGAAAGCTACTACCAATATAGAGTCTCACTAGATCCAAACGATTTGATAGTTGGACAAAATAATATTATCGATAAAAAAGAGGTCTCTGTGGCTTTGGCCAATGGATCAACAGAACAAGCTATATGGTATCAATTTAGAATTCCTGTCAATACCCCTGATGAAACCATAGGTGGTATTTCTGATTTTAATTCTATCCGATTTATGCGAATATTTTTAACACAATTTAAAATACCGGTAGTTTTGCGTTTTGGAGAATTAGAATTGGTACGTGGTGATTGGAGAAGGTTTATAACAACTATTGATGATAGTGATCCTTTAAATGTTCCTGTAGAATTGAGTGAATCTGAAAACAGAAACTTTGAGGTTGGTGTTGTAAATATTGAAGAGAACGAAAGAAAAGTGCCCATTCCATATGTTTTACCTCCGGGCTTAGAAAGAGAACGTTTACAGGGTCAAACTACTATTCAGGCACAGAATGAACAATCATTATTAATAAGATTAACAGACCTACCTAAAGATCAAACAAGAATTGTATTTAAAAATACAAGTTTTGATATGCGTATGTTTCATAATTTAAAAATGTTTATTCATACTGCTAACCTTCCTACACAACCTTCAAGCACTGACGATAATGACCTGACTGCCATTATAAGATTAGGAAGTGATATTAGCGACAACTACTATCAATTAGAATTACCTTTAAGAATAACTGAAAATGGTCAAACACTTCCTGATAGTATTTGGAAAAATAGATTAGATGTCAAATTAAGACAATTAGGTCAGTTAAAACTAGAAAGACTCAATGATGTAACCAATCCTCCTCCTAATGAACTTTTTCCCAGTTTACTTTTGGGACCTGACGCTGTGATTAGAGTAAAAGGAAATCCTAATTTATCTAATTTAAGAACGTTGATGTTAGGGGTAAGAAACGATAGTGACAGCCCCAAAAGTGCTGAATTATGGTTTAATGAATTACGTGTTACTGATTTTGATAATGAAGGCGGGTGGGCAGCTGTATTGAATGCCGATGCTAATTTTGCTGATTTTGCTGATATTTCTATTTCCGGTAGAGCTAGTTCACAAGGTTTCGGATCAATAGATCAAAGTGTTAATGAAAGAAGTATTGAAGATGTTAAGCAATATGATATAGTTACAAACATAAATTTAGGACAATTACTTCCTAAAAAGGCAGGTATTAAAATTCCGTTTAATTATAGTATTGCTGAAGAATTCAGAGATCCTAGATGGGATCCCCTATATCAAGATGTGCTTTTTGAAGATGCCAAAGATGTGAATCCAAACAGTAAAAATTCAAGAGATTATACAAAACGTAGAAGTATCAATCTTATCAATGTAAGAAAAGAAAGAACCAATACTGAAAAGAAACAACATATATACGATATTGAAAATGTATCTGTATCTTATGCTTATAATGAAACTTTCCACAAAGATTATAATGTTGAAAGATTCATTGACCAGAACGTTAGAGCTTCCGCCAATTATAATTATAGTTTTAAACCCAAATCTATTGAGCCTTTAAAAAATTCAAAATTTTTAGATAAGAACATGACCTTTAGATTTATAAAAGATTTTAATATCAACCTATTACCAACTTCTATTTCTGTAAATTCAAATATCATTAGAAGTTATAACCAGCAATTGTCCAGACCTTTAATTGATGACCCTACTTTCCCAGATTTACCTGAACTTACACAAAGACGTTTTATGTTTGATTGGGATTATAATATTGCTTATAATTTAACAAAATCTTTACAATTTACTTTTAGAGCTGCTAATAATTACATCTATGATGTGTTTGAAAATGAAGAAGATATAACACTATTTTCTAATTTCTTAAGAATAGGAAGACCCAATCAATACCATCAAACGTTGGACGCAACATATAAAGTACCTATTAATAAAATTCCATGGTTTGATTTTGTAAATGCTACTTATGCTTATACTGCCGATTTTGATTGGCAAGCTGCTTCAGTGTCTTTTGTTGAAGATATTGGTAATACCATACAAAATGCCAATACGCATACCTTATCAGCAGATTTAGATATGACCAAATTCTACAAAAAGACCGGCATACTTGATTTGGCTAAAAAGAAGAAAAAACGAACTAAAAAAGAAAAAGCTGATGCTAAAAAGAATAAATCAAAAACAGCAAAACCTAGAACTCCAAGATCAAGGGTTATAAAAAATAAAACTGCAGGTCAAAAAATACTTCAAGGTTTAGTTGATGTAGTAACTTCAGTTAAAAAAATTAAAATCGCCTATGCTGAAAATAACGGTACTATTTTGCCTGGTTATCGTCCTGAAATCGGTTTTTTAGGTCGTGATAATTATTCTGGTAGTTTGGCACCAACCTTAGGTTTTGTTTTTGGTAGCCAAAGAGACATTAGAAATGTTGCCATAGCAAATAATTGGTTGGTTACACGAGATATTGCTGCAAATGATCCTTTTTACAGTAAAAACTACAGTAATACACATTTCAATAAATTAGACATCAATGTTGATGTAAAGCCTTTTAAAAATTTGAATATTGAATTATCTGCTAATAGAGTCTTTACCAGAAACCAATCACAGCAATTAGATGTAGATTCTAATACCGGTCAATTTAATCCCGATTTACCAATTAGTGAAATAGGTAATTTTAGCATAAGTTATTTTATGTTAAAGAATGCTTTTGATGGAAATGGAGATGCAACATTTGAAAAGTTCAAAAATAATAGAGCAATTATAGCACAGAGATTAGCATCTCAAGCTCCAACAGGTGTCAACCCAAATGGTTTTGGGACTAACAGTCAACAAGTATTATTACCTGCATTTTTAGCAGCTTATTCGGGTAAAGATGCTAGCTCTGTTAAATTAGGAGCTTTTAGGAATATACCTATTCCTAATTGGAGAGTGAACTATAAAGGTTTAATGAAATTTAAATGGTTTAAAAAACGTTTTAGAAGTTTTACCTTAGAACATAGATATCGATCAACTTATTCAATTATTGGTTTTAATAATAACCTACTTTTTAAACCCGATGCCCCATTTTCAAATCCTGACCTTAATGATAACTACCAGCCAGAAAAAATATTTACAGGTGTTAATTTAATAGAAGAATTTTCTCCGCTATTAAAAGTTGATATGCGGATGAAAAATTCGTTTTCAGTGAGTGCTCAAGTAAAAAGAGATAAAACTTTAAATCTAAATATGAGTAATAATACCGTTACTGAAATTAGAGGGAAAGAGTATATTGTAGGTCTGGGTTATCGATTTAAGAATGTAAAATTTAAAATGAAAACGGGCAATACTACTACGACATTTAAGGGCGATATTAATTTAAAAGCTGATTTTGGATTGCGTGATAATGCAACTGTAATTAGATCGATTGATATAGATAATAATCAGATAACAGGAGGGCAAAGACTAGTATCGTTTAAATTCATAGCAGATTATACTTTGAATAAAAATTTATTGGCCTCCTTTTTCTATGATCAAAATTCATCTCGTTTCTTAATTTCTACTACATTTCCCAGAAAATCTATCAATACAGGAATAAGTATTCGATATACTATTGGAAATTAAAATTATATCCTCTAAATTCGCAACATAATTAACTCAAAGAATTATGAATGTTCCATCAGAATTAAAATACACAAAAGATCATGAATGGGTAAAAATAGAAGGTGATATAGCTACCATTGGTGTTACAGATTTCGCTCAAAGTGAGTTAGGCGATATTGTCTACGTTGATGTTGAAACCTTAGATGAGACTGTAGATAGGGATGAGGTTTTTGGCTCAGTTGAGGCTGTTAAAACTGTATCAGATCTATTTATGCCTTTAACGGGAGAAGTGATTGAATTTAATGATGATCTAGAAAGTAATCCTGAAAAGGTAAATACTGATCCTTATGGTGAAGGGTGGATGATTAAAATAAAAATAAGCGATACTTCTGAAATCGATAACTTACTTGATGCTGATGCCTATAAAGAAATTGTTGGAGCGTAGTGCTTTACCAATTGCTATTATTCTAACAATTTTCATTACGACTATAAGCTTGGTACACTTAAACGGTGTTCCTAGTATAAAAATTAGCAATTCTGATAAGTTAGGGCATTTTGTAGCATATCTATTATTATCTTTAAGTTGGTTTTATGCATTAAAAAACTTTCCTAAAATATATATACTTGTTTTTTTCCTAATTAGTTACGGCATAATTATTGAGGTATTACAAGGTGTACTAACTACTTATAGACAAGCAGACTTTTATGATGTTATTGCTAATGTTGCCGGTGTGCTATTTGCGATTATTTTATATAGAAAAATAAAGTAGATTTTTTAAGGTCATAAAAAAATACTTGTATACCCAAACCATTTAGGTTTTCGGGAATTTTGACAAAAGTTATTTTTTTCTTTAATAAGGCAAAAAATTCAAGCATAGCTTTTGTTACGGTTTCATTTTTTAACGCAATTATAAGGAAGAAAGAATGAGTCAAAAAACCGAAAAATTATGTGGTTTGAGTATATTAACAATAATATTTATTAAATTAGCAAACAAATAAATCTTTTTTACAGATGGAAATTAAAAAAAACCCTAAATCGAATTTAGAAAACTATAACAAGATGTTTATGCAACTTGGGTTAGTACTTGCATTATTAACTATCTATATAGGTATTGAACATAAAACATTTGAACGTGATATTAGTAATTTAGGTGATGCCAATCTACAAGACGAACTTGAAGAAGACATTCCAATTACTGAACGTATAGAACAAATTAAACCTCCTCCTCCTCCTCCTCCTGCTCCTGAAATTATTGAAGTAGTTGAAGATGAAAAAGAAGTTGAAGAAACGGTGTTGGAATCAACAGAAACTGATGAAAACGAAGCTGTTGAAGTTGAAGAGATTGAAGAAGTAGTAGAAGAAGAAGAAATTCTTGATGATGTACCTTTTGCAATTATTGAAGATGCTCCTGTTTTCCCTGGGTGTAAAGGCAGTAAATCTCAAAAAAAGAAATGTCTACAAGAAAAGATAAAAAAACATGTTGGTAGAAAATACAATACTGGCTTAGCTGGTGATCTAGGTTTAGATCCCGGTAAAAAGAAAGTATATGTACAATTTAAAATTAGCAAGACAGGTGATATAGTAAATGTAAGAGCACGTGGACCTCATAAAAGGTTAGAAAAAGAAGCTATTAGAGTTGTTAAACTCTTACCAAAAATGATTCCCGGTAAACAAAGAGGAAGAGCTGTTGGTGTAAAATATACGCTTCCTATAACATTACTTGTTGAATAAACTCTTATAATCTTTATAATTTATAAAAAGACTCAACTTAACTAAACGTTGAGTCTTTTTTATTACCTAAAATATATCTTAAGGGCACCTCTATTAATTCATTTCTTTCAAAAAACAAAGAGAATGAATGAGGTGCGAGGCATATTTTTTTTTGGAATAGCCTTAGCTATTTCAATAAAAAATTGCCGAAGCAGATTGTTTGTTATCTTTGTTTCCTAAAGGGTTTCCATAGCTTTCCATATACTGCCCTAAATTTTATTACATTATCTCGACCTGCCCGACTTTGTCATTCAGGCGGGTAGTGTTTTAAAAATTTATATTGTCTATGAAAAGCTATGATCCCGGATAGCTATCGGGATTGATGCGAATGAATTAATAGAGGTTGCCTTAATATTAAATCTTTGCGCATAATACAGATTATGCCAATTTAATTATAAAAAAATTATAAATAGATTGAATTCTTTTTCACTGAAATTTCTTTAAAAAAGAAACCATTTATATGACAAGTTTTATGGTTAAATTGGTAATAAATACCTATATGATATTTATCATTCTTTTTAAGCTTTAAATGTAAGACCTTAGTATCACTTTAAGATTAGTATACTACTTAAAGAATTTTAATTAACCGATTAAAATTTTTTATCATGGAAATTAAAAAAACTGCAAAAGCTACCTTAGAGAATTATAGCAAAATATTTATACAACTGGGTCTTGTTCTTTCTCTACTAATTGTATATTTTTCTCTTGAACTCAAAGTATATGAAAGTAATATAGATGAGTTAATTGGTGATATAAACAATGAAGTAATAGAAGATATAATTCCTATTACAGAACGTGTTGAGTTAGTTAAACCACCGCCACCTCCGCCACCTGCTCCTGAGGTTATTGAAATTGTTGAAGATCAAATGGAGATTGAAGAAACGGTATTAGAATCTACTGAAACAGACGAAACCGAAGCCATTGAAGTTATTGAGATTCCTGAAATAGAGGAAATAGAAGAAATAGTAGAGGAAGAAGAAATTATTGAAGAAGTCCCTTTTGCTGTTATTGAAGAAGCTCCTATCTATCCTGGCTGCAAAGGTTCTAAAGCAGAGCGAAAAAAATGTTTACAACAGAAAATTAGAGAGCATGTCAATAAAAAATTTAATGTTAATCTTGCCGAAGAACTAGGTCTTGAGCCGGGTAAAAAGAAAGTATATGTACTTTTTAAAATTAACTATAAAGGTAACATTACTGATGTAAGAGCTAGAGGTCCGCATAAACGACTAGAAAAAGAAGCTATAAGAGTAGTGCGACTTTTACCCAAAATGACTCCTGCAAAACAACGTGGCAAACCAGTAAATATTAAATACACACTTCCAATTACTTTAGAAGTAAGATAAATATTACTCATAATTAAAACAGCTATTGCCAAACCCTTAACTTAAATTATGGGTTTGGTATGTTTATTGATATTAACATAGTTTTAACATAGAACTCAATTTGACCTTTTTTATTTAACCGAATCCCGAGGATTCGGGAATGCTTTTGTTCCTAGATAAAAGCTTTTTTTAAACTGCATCCGCCTTTGGCGGACGGCGGAAAAGGCAAAATATAGGGACAAAATGATGATTTTGAAGGAAATCAGAAAAAATCAAAATGAGTTCATAAAAACTATACACTATGAATTTTTCAAAAACCCCAAAAAAACAACACCAAACCGAGAAATTCCAAAAAAGCCCTTTTATTTTTACACAATTAGGCTTAATTCTAGCTCTATTATTAGTTTATTCAGCATTTGAATTTACTACTAAAAGAGAAATTACAATGCTCGAGGAGGTCGCTCCTTATGATGACTCAATATTTGTAACTTCAGACAGTCCTGTAGTTATCATTGAAAAGAAGGAAGTCAAAAAAGAGCTAAAAATTAAAAGAAAACTACCATTAATTGACCCAATAATTGTACCTGATGATACTGATATTGTAGAAAAAGTATTAGACCCCCCAATTGATAATGATCCTCCAATTGATATAATAAACACTATTATTGAAGTACCAAGTGGTGATGACGATGGTGATATATTACCATTTAGAGTAATAGAAGAAGCCCCTATTTTTCCCGGCTGTGAGGGCTTAGATAGTTTAGCTTCTAGACAATGTTTTATAAAGAAAATTTCAAAATTTGTAAATAAAAAATTTGACGCAAGTTTAGCTGAAGGGTTAAATATTGTAGGAAAACAAAGAATTTCAGTACAGTTCACCATTGACAAAACAGGAACTGTAACAAATATAAAAGCCAGAGCTCCACATAAAAGTTTAGAAAAAGAAGCTATTAGAGTAGTACGAAAACTGCCTCAAATGACTCCGGGTAAACAACGCAAAAGACCCGTTGGTGTAAAATACACATTACCTATTGTCTTTTTTATTGAATAGAATACTGTTTTTACTGTATAGACCTAACAGGTTTTAAAAACCTGTTAGGTCTTAATAATTTAAGCCAATTTAGTTTCCGTAAATTCACAATATAATTCGTATTTTTGAGGCTATAAACAGTTTAAATGATTCCGAATTTAAATAACTTACCAACTTATGACACTGTAGGTGTAAATGAACGTGTCAAACGATTTTGTACTCGAAGTATTAAAAAATCTTCAAAAGTTGAAGGTCTAAAATTAGCCTTAAACATGATTGATCTTACTACACTTGAAGGAAAAGATACTAAAGGAAAAGTTCAACAATTGTGTTACAAAGCAATGCATCCTCATGATACATTACAAAATATTCCTACTGTTGCGGCAATATGTGTTTATCCGTCACATGTTAGTACTGCAAAAAAAGCATTACATGGTAGCGGTATTCAAGTAGCATCAGTTGCAACAGCATTTCCGAGTGGTCAATCAAATTTAGAGATTAAGCTTGATGATACAAAATTTGCTGTTGATCAAGGTGCCGATGAAATTGATATGGTTATCTCGCGTGGACAATTTCTTGCTGGTGATTACCAATTTGTATTTGATGAAATTGCAGCTATAAAAGAAGCTTGTGGTAAAGCACATCTAAAAGTGATTTTGGAAACAGGTGAATTAGACACGCTTGATAATGTAAGGAAAGCAAGTGAAATTGCTATGTATGCCGGAGCTGACTTTATCAAAACTTCAACCGGAAAAATACATCCTGCCGCTACTATGCAAGTAACTTATGTAATGCTAGATGCTATCAAAGATTTTTATTTAAAAACAGGTAAAATGATTGGTATGAAACCAGCAGGAGGTATTTCTAACTCAAAACTTGCCTTACATTATTTAGTAATGCTCAATGAAGTATTGGGTGAAAAATGGATGAATAAAGAATATTTTAGATTTGGAGCAAGTAGTTTAGCAAATGATGTTTTAATGCAATTGGTAAAAGCAGAAACAGGTATTTATCAATCTATCAATTACTTTTCAAACGATTAAAATTTAATAATATGAAAAATAAAATATCATTAAATTTGAAAACGTTTGTAACCTTTCGCTATGCTCATTTTCTCAAAAAAAATTTAAACTTTATTAGTAAAAAGGAAAAGTTTAACTTTTTAATGTTCATTTCAAACGATTAATTATGCATAAAGTTAAAAATAAAGATGTATTCAAAGTTTCATGGACTTATGATAAAGCACCTGAGAGTACCGACCATATTCAAATAAAAAAGCAATATGACCTATATATTGATGGAAAATTTACAAAACCTATAAAAGGAAAGTATTTTGATACCATTAATCCGTCTGACAATAAAAAAATAACAAGCGTAGCTGAAGCTTCAGATAAAGATGTTGACAAAGCGGTTAAAGCAGCTCGAAAAGCATTTAAAAGTTGGTCAGCTTTAACAGGAAAAGAACGTGGTAAATATATTTTTAGAATTGCACGATTAATTCAAGAACGTGCTCGTGAATTTGCTGTGATTGAAAGTTTAGATGGTGGTAAACCTATTAGAGAATCTAGAGATATTGATATTCCTTTGGCTGCAAATCACTTTTTTTATTATGCAGGATGGGCAGATAAATTAACCTATGCTTTTCCGAATAGGAATCCAAAACCATTAGGTGTAGTAGGGCAAATTATTCCTTGGAATTTTCCACTTTTAATGGCTTCCTGGAAAATTGCTCCTGCATTGGCTACAGGAAATACTGTTGTGTTAAAACCTGCAGAAACCACACCTCTTACTGCCTTAAAATTAGCTGAAATTATCCACGAAAGTGGTATTCCAAAAGGTGTAGTTAATATCATTACAGGTGCCGGTGAAACCGGTGCCGCTATTGTAAATCATCCTGATATTGATAAAATTGCATTTACAGGTTCAACCGGTGTTGGTAAGTATATTTTAAATGCAACTGCTGGTACTCATAAAAAATTAACCCTAGAATTAGGCGGTAAAGGAGCCAATATTATATTTGAAGATGCTGCAATAGATCAGGCTGTAGAAGGTATTGTCAATGCTATCTTTTTTAATCAAGGACATGTCTGTTGTGCCGGATCACGTTTATTTGTACAAGAATCTGTTGCTGATTTGGTTATTAAAAAACTAAAAGATAGAATGAAAAGATTAATTATTGGAGATCCTTTAGATAAGAACACAGATATAGGTGCAATTAATTCTAAAAAACAATTGCAGACTATTGAAAAATATATTAAGATTGGGATTAATGAGGGCAGTGAAATATATCAACCAAAATGTAAACTCCCTAAACATGGTAACTGGTGTGCTCCTACCCTATTTTTAAACGTTTCACAATCACATCGCATTGTTCAAGAAGAAATATTCGGACCCGTTTTAACTGTTCAAACTTTTAGAACCATTGATGAAGTAATTGAAAAAGCAAACAACACTCCTTATGGTTTATCAGCAGGAGTGTGGACTGATAAGGGTTCCAAAATATTTCATTTAACTCAAAAATTAGATGCAGGTATTGTTTGGGCAAATACATTTAATAAATTTGACCCTACTTCACCATTTGGTGGATATAAAGAGAGTGGATTTGGTAGAGAAGGCGGATTACATGGCTTAAAACCTTATGTGAAATTTGAGTAAAAAAGCGGAAAAATAATAGTCATCGGATGACTAACAATTTGACTGAAAAGAGTCATCCGATGACTCTTTCTAAAAAATAATTAAAACCTATGAGCAGGTTAGATATACATAAAACATACAAACTATATATAGGAGGCAAGTTTCCGCGTACAGAATCTGGCAGGTATTATGCTGTGAACGACAACAAAGGAAAACTCATTGCCAATATGTGTTTAGCAACTCGTAAAGATTTTAGAAATGCTGTTGTCATTGCACGTAAAGCACAAAACTCTTGGGCTAATACTACAGCTTTAAATAAAGGACAAATATTATACCGCATTGCTGAGATGTTGGAAGGTAGAAAAGAGCAGTTTATTGCTGAATTAATCGTTCAAGGAGAAACAAAAATAACTGCTCAAAAGGAAATAGAAGCGGCTATTGACAGACTGGTTTATTATGCCGGATGGAGTGACAAATACCAACAACTTTTTAGTACTGTAAACCCCGTATCAAGTAATCATTTTAACTTTTCAAGCCTTGAACCGGTCGGGATAATTTCAATAATTGCTCCTGAAAAGCAAGGTTTACTAGGTTTGGTTTCTATGATAGCACCTGCTATAGTTGGCGGTAATACTATTATTGTTTTGGCTTCTGAAAGTAAGCCTTTATCTGCAATTTCTTTTGCAGAAGTGTTAAACTCATCAGATGTTCCCGGTGGTGTAGTTAATATTCTTACAGGAAAGAAAGAAGAATTAATCAGTCATATGGCTTCTCATATGGATGTAAATACAATTGTATATTGTGGTAAAGATGAAAAAGACATGAAAACCATTAGCGAACTTGCAAGTAATAATGTAAAAAGAGTTATTTTTTATAAAAAAACAAATTGGGATAGTGATGAATCTCAATCACCTTATTTTATTGAAAAAACTCAAGAAGTAAAAACCACTTGGCATCCAACACAAGTATAAAAATCGTATATTATTTCAAGATGAATACAAAAAATTATTTCGCTCACGAAACTGCTGTTATTGATGATAATTGCAATATAGGTGAAGGAACAAAAATTTGGCATTTCAGCCATATTATGCCTAATTGTACTATTGGTGAAAATTGCAATATTGGTCAGAACGTAGTAGTATCTCCTCAGGTTATTTTAGGTAATAATGTAAAAGTTCAAAATAATGTTTCAATTTATACTGGTGTAATTTGTGAAGATGATGTTTTTTTAGGTCCTTCAATGGTTTTTACGAATGTCATCAATCCGAGAAGTGCTGTGAATCGTAAGAATGAATACATGAAAACTACTGTAAAAAAAGGAGTGAGTATTGGTGCAAATGCGACCATAGTTTGTGGCAATGATATCGGCAAATTTGCCTTTATCGGAGCTGGTGCGGTTGTTGTTAAAGAGGTTAAACCTTATGCACTGGTTGTTGGAAATCCTTCAAAACAGATTGGTTGGATAAGTGAGTATGGGCATCGTTTGCACTTTGATGAAAACGGAATAGCTATTTGCTCTGAAAGTCAAGAAAAATATATATTAAAAGAGAATAGTGTAGAGAAAATGTAATACTTTTCTCTTCAATAAATAAAAAATTAAAAAGTGTGAAAAAACTTATTCTAATTACCTTTTTTTTTGCAGTACCAAAAATTTTTGTTGCTCAAAACAACACATCAAATAAATTTCCTGAACACCAAAGTGTATTAAATATTCCTTTTACACATCAAACCTATGATGAATTCAGTTTTTATTTTGATAATGCTGAAAATACACATACCGGCTTTAAGCCATTTCTGTATAATGATGTTTCTAAACATGTTGATTTAGATGGTCAAAAAACGGTCTTATTAAAAAATAAAAACTCTTGGTTTGGTAAAAAATTATGGAATGAGCATCTCTTTAAAATACAAGAAGAAGATTATTGGTTTACCATTAATCCTGTTTTCGATTTACAGCTAGGTAAAGATAATTCTGATAATATAGATTATACTTATAATAATACTAGGGCTATTCAAATACAAGGTGGTTTAGGTAAAAAATTTAGCTTTTCATCCTCATTTTATGAAAGTCAAGGTAGGTTTGCTCAGTATATCAATGATTTTATCAGAGCAAATAATCCTTTGGGTGCTGCAGGTACAGTTCCCGGTAGAGGAAAAGCTAAAAATTTCAAGGATGGCGGATTTGATTATCCTATAGCAGAAGCTTATTTATCTTATACCCCAAATAAGTTTTTTAACTTTCAATTTGGGCATGGTAAAAATTTTATTGGTGATGGTTATAGATCAATGATGCTCTCTGATGTAGCTTCACCCTATCCTTATCTGAAAATAAGCACCAAATTCTGGAAAATTAAATACACCAATTTATGGATGTGGTTAGATGATGTAAGACCCGGAGTTAGTGTTGATAATTTAAGTCCACGTAAATATGTTGCTATACATCATTTAAGTTGGAATGTCAATAAAAGATTAAATATCGGCTTGTTTGAAGCTGTAATTAGTCGTCAACAAAATAATAGGGGCTTTGATATTAACTTTTTTAATCCCGTTATTTTTTATAGAGCAGTTGAATTTACAAGAGGATCAGAAGCCGGTAATGCTTTAATCGGACTGAATTCAAAATATAAATTTTCTAAAAATGTTTCAGCTTATTCGCAATTTGTTTTAGATGAATTAACTGTGGGAAGATTTTTTGATGGAAGCGGATATTGGGCAAATAAATTTGCCCTGCAATTGGGAATGAAATATCATAATGCTTTCAATATAGATAATTTGTATCTCCAAGGTGAATATAATATGGCAAGACCATATACTTACTCACATAGAGAGCCTATACTAAACTATGGACAATTCAATCAACCTTTGGCACATCTTTGGGGAAGTAATTTCTGGGAGGCCATCGGTATAGCTCGTTATAAAAAAGACAGATGGTTTGGAAATGCTAAATTAACAGTAGGTAAAAAAGGTTTTGACACTAACGGATTAAATTATGGTGGCAATATTTATTTGAGTAATGATGATAGAATTGCTGACACCGGTATTGATCTCCTTCAGGGTAATAATACAAGTATCTTTATTGCTGACTTAAAAGCCGGTTATGTGGTAAATCCTACTACTAATCTACAATTGTTTGGAGGGTTAATACTTAGAAATTTTGATCCAACTACAGAAACTACAAATTTTTCAAAAGAAAATACTACCTGGTTTACTTTTGGCTTACGAGCTGATCTCTTTAACTGGTATTTTGATTTTTAGAATAAAAAAATAGTATGAAAAAATCACTTTTTATACTGCCTTTTCTAACTATATTCTCGTATTCTCAACAAGAGAAGAATAATCACTACACTTTTCAAATAGAATACCTTTACGGAAATGTGATTAAACATAAAAATAAAATTTCGCATTTAGCTGTTAGTAATCCTGAAGGATTTATATTTAGTTGGAATCATAAGGCTACTACAAAAGATAAAAATCTAGCAGCTTATAATTATCCCGATTACGGGTATTCTTTTATGTACCACGATTTTAAAAACCCTATATTGGGTAAAGCGTATACATTACAAGTAAATTATACTTTTTATTTTGGCAATCGTGCTAAAAACAACCTGTTTTACTTAAAACTAGGGCAAGGTATCGCTTATAATACCAATCCGTTTGATTTAGAAACCAACAATAAAAATATTGCTTTCGGTTCTCGATTATTAACAAATATAACTTTCGGTTTAAACTATAAAAGAAAAAAAGTCTTTAATGCTTTTGATGCCAATATTGGTGTATTACTTTCGCATTATTCAAATGGCTCCATAAAGTCGCCTAACACAGGATTAAATATTTTTTCAATAAACACCGGTATCAGTTATAATTTCGATGAGCAAAACCCTATTGATTATACATCTTCTTTTAAAAAAGATACAATTTATAAAAAAGAACCTTTAAAAATAAACATTCAATTTAGTGGAGGTATAAACAGTTCAGGAAACTTGGGCGGTAAGCAATTTCCGTTTTATGTGGGAACCATTTATGCCGATAAACGTTTAAACCGTAAAAGTATTCTACAGTTTGGTGGCGAAATATTTTTCTCTAACTTCTTAAAGGAACTTATTCGTTTTAATGCAGTAGCTTTTCCTGAACGACCAGGAGAAGATGGAACTGCAGATTATAAGCGTATCAGCTTATTAATTGGTCATGAGTTAGATGTAGATAGTTTTTCGATTATCACACAGTTAGGATATTATGTGTATTATCCTTATAAATTTGAAACTCGATATTATGAACGTATTGGGGTAAAAAAATATTTTGGAAAAAAATGGTTTGCAACAGCTTCTATTAAAGCACATTTATTTATAGCTGAATCACTTGATTTAGGCATAGGCATTAGATTATGATTAAAAATGTATTATACATATTTGCATTATTATTTTTATTCAGTTGTGATACTGAAAACGGATCTGACTGTTTTAAAACATCAGGATCAGTCATAACAAAAAATTATGTATTAGATGATTTTACAAAGATAATCGTCCACGAAAATATTAAACTAGAAATTAAACAAGGAACAGAGAATCATATACAAATCTCTTATGGAAATAATATAATTGATAATATTACTACTGATATTATTGAAAATAAACTAAGCATTGCAAATACTACCTCATGCAGCTTTACAAGAAATTTTGAACCTGCTAAAGTGATACTGACTGTCATTGACATTACTGAAATTAGAAATGCATCACAGTTTGTCGTTTTTAGTAATGAAATAATGCGTTTTGATTCGCTAACATTGATTTCTGAAGACCATTTGATTGATTATGTAAATGTGGGGGATTTTGACTTATATATTAAAAATAAAAACTTAAATATTATAACTAACAATGTCTCTAACTTTTATATAAAAGGGAAAACGGATAACTTAGATATAGTTTTTGCCGCAGGCACCGGTAAGTTTGAAGGTGAACAATTAATAGCTCAAAATATTCATTTATTTCATCGAGGTATTAATAATATTGTCATTAACCCTATACAACAACTTACTGGAGAAATACGAGGTGTTGGAAATGTTATTGCAGTTAAAAGACCTCCACTGGTAGATGTACAAGAATTTTATACAGGAAAACTGATTTTTAGGGATTAATAAGATAGTTAGACGTTAGAAAAATTCTATATCGTATCGAAAACCATTACTTTATTAAACCCAAATTATGCAATAGAAAATCTATTACAGCTTGAAACAACTGCAAAACATACTGTTTCACTAAGTTTTCTGATTAACCATAGTGGTGCTCAATGTCATTAAGTTAAGAGGTAAACCCTTCCGTCTTTAATTTCGTTAAAGCCATACTGAAACGAGTTCAGCACAGGCTCTTCCCTTTTCGGGCAGGGCAAACGCACACTTATAAATTTAAAACTTTAAGCAAATAGTTGTTGTCCCAAGCAGCTCTAAGTCTTTTCCCTTTGACTCCTTGTTTTTCTGTTTTTTCATTTTTAAGTTTATTGAGTGCTATT
>JAKISU010000017.1 GCA_021648445.1 Flavobacteriaceae bacterium | reverse complement strand
CTCAAAGAAAGTAATCTTTGGCTTTATTTTCAAATGAAAAATTTAATATATTTTTCCCGATATAGAGCTTCAAAAAATAAAAATGGAATACTAGAAAATCTAAATCCCCTTTTTTAAGGCTCGACTAAATAATTCTGGTTAAACAAATTATTGAAATTAATTTTGATGAATAATTGATATGGAGCAATTTAAAGTTATTAACTTTAAATCAAAAGACGGATTAATCATTACAGCAGATTATTATCCTGTTAAAGATGCTAAAGGTTTTATACTACTTTGCCATAGATCACATTTTCACAGAGGTGAGTATAGAGAAATAGCACCAAAGCTTACTAAAATGGGTTTTTCGTGTTTAGCAATTGATCAACGATCAGGAATGAATGTATTAGGATTGGTTAATGAGACCAAAACCTTAGCAAAAAATCAAGGTCTTTCTACTGGATATTTAGATGCCAAGCAAGATGTTGAAGCTGCCATTGAATATAGTTATAAGAAAAACAATAATAACCCCATTACCATTATAGGTAGTTCGTATTCAGCTTCATTAGCATTGCTCATTTCTACAGAAACAGATAAGATAAAAGCTGTTGTAGCTTTTAGTCCGGGAGAATATTTAAAAAAAATAAACTTAGCTGAAGAAATAGAATCTATTAACAAACCAACATTTGTAACTTCAACAAAGAAAGAAATTGATACTGTAACTGAACTCATTCGATTTGTTGATCCGAGTTGTATTACCCATTTTAAACCAATTGTAGAAGGATTTCATGGCGCAAGAACATTATGGGAATCTGTAGAAGGACATGAACTATTCTGGTTTGAACTTGAAAAATTTCTATTAAAATCAATAAAAGTATCCTAATGGCAGAATTACTTAAAAATATTTATAGTCAACAGTTCTTTGATAAATTTACCATAGCTATAAAACAAATTCTTCATGATTTTGATAAAACTTCTTTTTTAAATCAGATCTATGATAACGAATGGGAGCAAAGAGAATTAAAACAACGGATGAGGCATATTGTACTTATGTTAAAGCCTCATTTACCTGTAAACTATAATGAACTTATAAAAACAGTTTTAGAAATCATTCAACAGTTGCAAAAAAATAAAGTTAACGAAGCGAGCTTTGAATGGATGTTTCTTCCTGAATTTGTTGAACTATATGGTTTAGATAAAGATGATTTTAAAGTTTCTATCAAAGCATTCGAAAGTATTACGCAATTCACCAGTTGTGAATTTGCTGTCCGCCCTTTTATTATAAAATATCCGGAACAAATGATATCTCAAATGCTATCATGGTCTAATCATAAACATGCAATGGTCAGGCGTCTTTCTTCTGAAGGTTGCCGACCAAGATTACCTTGGGCAATGGCTATCCCGGCTTTAAAATCAGATCCGACACCGATTATTCCAATTTTAGAAAACTTAAAAATTGACACATCAGAATCTGTAAGGAGAAGTGTAGCGAATAATCTTAATGATATTTCAAAAGACAATCCGAATACAGTTATAGAACTGATAAAAAAATGGAAAGGAAAAACAAAAGAAACAGATTGGTTAGTAAAGCATGCTAGTAGAACACTATTAAAACAAGGAAATGCTGAAATGATGGAGTTATTTGGTTTTGGTTCGTTAGAAAATATACAAATTGATAACTTGCAAATATTGACGCCCAAAATTAAAATAGGAGAAGCATTGCTATTTACATTTCAACTTAAAAATATAGCAAACTCAAGTTCTAAAATACGCTTAGAATACGGACTTTATTATCAAAAGGCAAATGGTAGTTTGTCTAGAAAAGTATTTACAATTAGTGAAAAAGAGTATCCTAAAAACTCAACAACAACCATAAATAGGAAACAACCTTTTAAAGTTATAACAACAAGAAAACTACATCTTGGTTTGCATCAACTCTCATTGATAATCAATGGAAAAGAGTTTGAAAAGGTTGATTTTAAATTGATGGATTAGATAACGTCTTTGCGAAGGAGTCCCGCCCCGATGGCTATCGGGAGCCATCGGGACAACTGTGGCAATCTCTTTTTAATAAAAATAAAATTACCCTTCGACTGTGTTCAAGAGGTGTTTTCTGTAAAGATTGATTCAAGAACAGAGATGAATATTAATTAACTTCAGCAATCTATTATGTTGTAGCCAATTAGGTATGATAAAGGGACATAGTTTACAAACTCACCCTGAACTCAAAACCTTAACGCAAAAAGGAAAATTAATAAATGGAAAAAATAACGGAATTCAAAATAAATACTGACACGTGGTTTGTCTTTTCAATATTTTTTATTAGCACATTAGCTTTGTTTATTTTCTTGTATGTCGCTATTCCTTATTTTACAAGAAAAAAACATCTTAACCGTTTAAAATATAGGCAGAAAATAAAACACGACAATTACAAACGATTAGAGAAAAAGTATTCTGAACGTAAAATTGCAAACCTTCAAGAAAATAATCAAAAACTACAAATTGATTTAAAAAATGATTTGCAACAAATTCTAAAATCTAATTTAAAAACACCTAATTTTTTGTCATTTTTTTCAAATTTTGAAAAAATATATCCTACCTTTGATACATCTATAGAAAAAATAACCCCTGACATTACTGCTAATGAATTAAAACTTTGTGCTCTCTTAAGACTCAACCTTAGTTCAAAAGAAATTAGCCTCCTTTTGAATATTACTCCAGATAGCGTTAATAAAGCTCGATATAGACTTAGAAAAAAAATGGAATTGAATTCTAAAGAAGACCTTTTTATTTTTCTTTCAAGTATTTAATATTCTAACATTTTAACCTATGTCCATTATTTGTCCATCTCATATTCTTTGAACTGATTATTTTAATTAGTTCTTTTGTTTTAAAAATAGAAAGCATGAGAATTTTTGAAATCATTTTACTAATCATTTGCACAATTTTTCCTTTTTACATTTCAACAAAAGGTTATCGATTAAACAAAAAATCCTCCTTAGTAATTATTAGTGGAGTGATTATTCTACATTTTATTTTTGAAGGATATCGATGGCAAATGATTCCCACCTACATGATAAGTATAATTCTAGCTTGGTGTTTGTATAAAGAACATCCCTTTTTTAATGGAGGTTGGTTTAGAAAAACAATTAGCGGAATAGCATTTATTATATTATTGCTATTTGGTTGGGGATTGCCCTATATTTTACCTGTTTTTAATTTACCTACACCTACTGGAAAATATAGTGTAGGGTCTCAATATATCCATTTAAAAACTAATGAAAATGAAATTATAACTACTGAAATTGATGATAAAAGAGAACTAATGATAAAGGTTTGGTATCCTGCTCAACTCAATAATGAAGAGACAGAAGCTTACCTTAATGATGGAGACAGAATTGGATTTGCAATAAAATATGGATTACCAAAATCTACCTTTAATTATTTAGACTATGTTAAAACACACACATTTATCAAGCCGTCAGTAGCAGAAGGACAATTTCCCGTTTTAATTTTCTCTCCCGGAATTTATTCTAAAGCTTCTGGTTATTATGCTCTAATAGAAGAAATTGTAAGTCATGGATATATCGTCTTGAATATCAATCATACTTATGAAAGCCCAGGTTCACTTTTTCCTAATGGAGAAATAAAGTTTTATAATACCGAATACGACAGAAAACATAACAATCAAGAAATGGCTGAAATGGTTTGGAATGCTATGCAAAATTATAATAAATCAAAAACATCTGATGAACAATTTGTTGCTGTTGAAAATCTTATCCGTAATTATTTTGCAGCAGAGGTAACTACTAGATGGAGCAAAGATATTTCTTTGGTTATCGATGAATTGAAAAAATGGAATTCATCCACTTTTTTAGCTCAGCATCTTGATACTACAAAAATTGGTGTATTTGGACATTCGCAAGGAGGGCTGCGGCAGGTCAGGCATTACTTGATGACGATAGAATTATAGCAGGAATAAACGTAGATGGTATGCAATGGGGAGAAATGATAGATACTTTGATGACCAAACCGTTTGCTTTAATAGCATCTGAATGGGACATCACACATCCAAATTTAAACGTACATGCGTATCATAATGAAAGTTCTTCTGATTTTTATAATGCCAAAATTTTAAATTCAGGACATTCTAACTTTATGGATATTCCATTAATGATTAATTTATCATATATAAATGAGGCAGGGTCTATAAATCCAACCAAAGGATTTAAAATAACTACAGAAATACTATTACAGTTTTTTGATATGTACTTATTAGACAAACCTTCTAATTTACTTGACTTGAAAACTAAATATCCTGAACTTAAAATTGAATTAATTGAAAAAAATCAATAAAAAACTGGCTACAACAATAAAAATCCCTCCAAAAAATAGGAGGGATGTAAATTATTCTTTCTCTTTAACAGGCTTTTTAGCCTTTTTAATTTTTATGGTCAATTCATCTTTCTCATCGTCTAGATCCATAAAAATACTGTCATGTTCTTTGAGTTTTGAATGGACAATCTTTTCTGCCAGAGCATCTTCAATGTATTTTTGTATTGCTCGTTTTAAAGGTCTGGCACCATATTGTCTATCAAAACCTTTATCGACAATATAATCCTTGGCTTTATCACTTAAAGTAAGTTTATAACCTAAACCATCAATTCTGTCTAATAATTTTTCTAATTCGATATCAATAATAGCATGTATATCTTCTTTCTCTAAGGCATTGAATATAATAACATCATCAATACGGTTTAAAAATTCGGGGGCAAAACTTTTCTTTAAGGCATTTTCTATAACACTCCTTGCATGAGAGTCAGCTTGTTGTTTTTTAGAAGCGGTACCAAAACCTACACCTGCTCCAAAATCTTTTAATTGACGAGAGCCAATATTAGAGGTCATAATGATAATGGTGTGTCTAAAATCAATCTTGCGTCCTAAACTATCTGTAATATATCCATCATCTAAAATTTGTAATAGCATGTTAAAGACATCAGGATGCGCTTTTTCGATTTCATCTAATAAAACAACAGCATAAGGTTTACGGCGTATTTTTTCTGTCAATTGACCACCCTCTTCATATCCAACATATCCGGGAGGCGCGCCAATTAAACGAGAAATGGCAAATTTTTCCATATATTCACTCATATCTATGCGTACCAACGCATCAGGTGAATCAAATAATTGAGTAGCTAATACTTTAGCTAATTGCGTTTTACCAACGCCTGTTTGTCCTAAAAAGATAAATGACCCAATAGGTTTATTAGGGTCTTTTAAGCCAACACGGTTACGTTGTATAGCTTTTACAACCTTACTTACAGCTTCGTCTTGACCAATTACTTTACCTTTTATTAAGTTAGGTAATTCTGCTAGACGATTACTTTCAGCTTCTGCAATACGGTTAACAGGAATTCCTGTCATCATTGAAACTACTTCGGCTACATTATCTTCAGTAACTGTTTCTTTATGTAATTTTGATTGATCTTCCCAAGCTTGTTGTGCAACTGCCAATTCTTTTTCTATACGTTTTTCATCATCTCGTAAACGAGCAGCTTCTTCATATTTTTGACTCTTTACAACACTGTTTTTAAGTTCTTTAACCTCTTCTAATTGCTGTTCTAGTTCAACTACTTGTTTTGGCACGACAATATTCATAATGTGTATTCTTGAACCGGACTCATCTAGTGCATCAATTGCTTTGTCCGGTAAAAAACGATCCGTCATGTATCTGTTTGTCAATTTCACACAAGCTTCAATGGCTTCATCAGTATAAATTACATTGTGATGATCTTCATATTTATCTTTAATATTTTGCAATATTTGTATGGTTTCTTCAACAGAAGTAGGCTCTACCATTACTTTTTGAAAACGTCGTTCTAAAGCGCCATCTTTTTCTATATTTTGACGGAACTCATCTAGAGTAGTAGCACCAATACATTGAATTTCACCTCTTGCCAATGCAGGCTTAAACATATTTGAAGCATCTAAAGAGCCTGTAGCGCCTCCGGCACCAACTATGGTATGAATTTCATCAATAAAAAGGATAATATCATCATTCTTCTCTAATTCATTCATCAAGGCTTTCATACGCTCTTCAAACTGTCCACGATATTTTGTTCCGGCAACTAAACTTGCCAGATCTAACGATACAATGCGCTTGTTAAATAATATTCGTGATACCTTACGTTGAATGATACGTAATGCCAATCCTTCTGCTATAGCTGATTTACCAACACCGGGCTCACCAATAAGTATGGGATTATTCTTTTTACGTCGACTTAATATTTGTGAAATACGTTCTATTTCCTTTTGTCTACCAACAACAGGGTCTAATTTACCTTCTTCTGCCTGTTGTGTTAGATCTCTTCCAAAATTATCTAATACCGGGGTTTTAGATTTTGAGTTTGATTTTACAGGTTTAGCTCCTTCAAATGGATTCTGTTTTGGCTCATCAAATTCATCATCATTAGAACTTTCTGCTTTAGGACTTTCAATGCTATCTTCTTCATCAATAAATAGTTGACTAAAAATAGATTTTACTTCATCATAATCTATGTCAAACTTATTGAGCATTTTCGTAGTTGGGTCATTTTCATTTCGCAATACACATAACAATAAATGCGCAGTACTAACTGCTTTGCTTTTAAATAGTTTGGCTTCTAAAAAAGTCGTTTTTAATGCTTTCTCAGCCTGTTTAGTTAAGTGTAAGCTTTTTTTATCGTTTCCGGTAAGAGCGTCAGTATTTGCAGGACTCAATCCTTCAATTTTTTTACGAAGCATTACTAAATCTATATCTAATGCATTTAAAACATCTATAGCTTCTCCATTTGCTTTACGCAGTAAACCCAACATTAAATGTTCAGTACCAATAAAATCATGCCCCAATCGTAAAGCTTCCTCTTTACTATAGGCAATTACATCTTTAACTTTTGGTGAAAAATTATCGTCCATTATTATAGGTTTATACTGTAAAATTAGTAGATTTTTTTTATATATACTTACAAAAGTTATACCTAACTTTTGTTAACACTGTAAAGTTATGAAAAACAGGATGTTTACTAGGCGTTATTGTTAATAAATAGTAATAATATTAATACTTTTATATAACTCAAAAAAAACAGAATTGTTGTATATTGCTCGCTTATAAAAATCAATAAAAAATAATAGAGTTATATGGCAGACGGTGAAAAAATAATTCCTGTAAATATTGAAGATGAGATGAAATCATCTTACATTGATTATTCAATGTCGGTGATCGTATCAAGAGCTTTACCGGATGTACGTGATGGTTTAAAACCTGTACATAGAAGAGTGCTTTTTGGCATGCATGAATTAGGAATTAAAGCGACAGGAGCGCATAAAAAATCAGCTAGGGTTGTAGGGGAAGTATTAGGAAAGTATCATCCACATGGTGACACCTCTGTATATGATGCTATGGTGCGTATGGCACAGGATTGGAGTATGCGTTATCAAATAGTTGACGGACAAGGGAATTTTGGTTCACCTGATGGTGACAGTCCTGCAGCAATGCGTTATACCGAGGTTAGAATGAAAAAGATATCAGAAGAAATGCTGTCTGATATTGATAAAGATACTGTTGATCATCGTTTAAATTTTGATGATACACTTCAAGAGCCAACCGTTTTACCTACCCGTGTTCCGAGTTTGTTAGTAAATGGTGCTTCAGGAATTGCTGTTGGGATGGCTACAAATATGGCACCACATAACCTTACTGAAGTAATCAATGGTACAGTTGCTTATATTGAAAATAATGCTATTGAAATAGATGAGTTAATGCAACATATAAAGGCTCCGGATTTCCCAACCGGAGGTACAATATATGGTTATGATGGAGTGAAAGATGCTTTTCATACAGGTAGAGGGCGTATTGTAATGCGTGCTAAGACAGTTTTTGAAGAAGTTAATGGTAGAGAGTGTATTATTGTTACTGAGTTGCCTTATCAAGTGAATGGAGCTGATCTGATGAAGAAAACAGCTGACCTTGTTAATGATAAAAAAATAGAAGGTATTGCCACTGTTAGAGATGAAACTAGTAGAAAAGGGCGTCGTTTGGTATATGTCTTGAAAAGAGATGCTATTCCAAATATTGTATTGAATAAGTTATACAAATACACTGCCTTACAAACTTCATTTAGTGTAAATAATATTGCCTTAGTGAATGGAAGGCCTGAGATGTTAAATCTTAAGCAACTGATAAAACACTTTGTGAATCATAGACATGATGTTGTGGTTCGTAGAACTAAATATGAGTTAAAGAAAGCTGAAGCACGTGCACACATTTTAGAAGGATTGATTATTGCTTCAGATAATATTGACGAAGTAATTAAAATAATTAGAGCTTCTAAAAATGCCGATGAAGCTAGAGAGAACTTAATAAAACGCTTCGAATTATCTGAAATTCAATCTAAAGCAATTGTTGAAATGAGATTGCGTCAGCTTACTGGTTTAGAACAAGATAAACTTCGTACTGAATATGAAGATATTATGAAATTGATCGAAGATCTAAAAGATATTTTAGCAGATGAATCTCGTAGAATGACTATTATTAAGGATGAATTATTAGAGATCAAGGAAAAATATGGAGATGAGCGTCGTTCAGTAATCGAATATGCGGGTGGTGATTTAAGTATTGAAGACATGATTCCTGATTCTAAAGTAGTAGTTACCATTTCTCATGCAGGTTATGTAAAACGCACCAATTTAGATGAATATAAGGTTCAAAATAGAGGAGGACGTGGTCAAAAAGGTGTAGCAACACGAAATGAAGATTTCTTAGAACATCTTTTTGTTGCTACTAATCATCAATACATGCTATACTTTACCAAAAAAGGAAAAGTATTTTGGATGCGTGTATATGAAATTCCCGAAGGAGGAAAAACTTCAAAAGGTAGAGCTATTCAAAATCTAATTAATATTGAAAATGATGATGTTGTAAAAGCATTTTTAGTAACACAAGATCTAAAAGATCAAGACTATATTGATAATAACTATGTAGTTATGGTTACTAAAAATGGTCAAACCAAGAAAACTGTATTAGAGCAATATTCTAGACCTAGAACAAATGGTATTGCTGCTATTACCATTAAGGATGGTGATGAATTATTAGAAGCGAAGCTTACTGATGGTAACAGTCAGATAATGATTGCCCTTAAATCAGGTAAGTGTATTCGTTTTGAAGAAGCGAAAACACGCCCTATGGGAAGAAATGCTTCCGGAGTTAGAGGAATTCGTTTAAAAGATGATAAGGATGCAGTAATAGGAATGGTTTCAGTTAATGATGAAGATAGTAATATCTTAGTAGTTTCAGAAAACGGATATGGTAAACGTTCTAAATTGGAAGATTATAGAATTACTAATAGAGGAGGTAAAGGTGTTAAAACAATCAATGTTACCGAAAAAACAGGTAACTTGGTAGCCATAAAGAATGTAACTGATGAAGATGATTTAATGATTATCAATAAATCAGGGATTACTATTAGAATGGCTGTTGCTGATTTGCGTGTGATGGGTAGAGCAACACAGGGTGTACGTTTGATAAATATTAAAGACAATGATTCAATTGCAGCTGTGGCAAAAGTAATGCATGAAGAAGAAAGTGATGATATCGAAAATGAAGATGGCACGGAAATTGAAAATAACGATTCTGAAGAAACAACAAACAATCAAGAATAATTAATAATTTTAAACAAAATGAACTTTTCAAAGAAAAATCAGAGCTTGTCCGCCCCTGCCTTGCCGGTCGGCAGGTTTGGCGCGAAACTCCATAAAATCAATAGATATTTGGTGAGTAAAAAACAATTATTATTAGTATTGGCAATTTTTATTGGATTGTCAACCTATGCACAAAAAAATGAATTAAAAGCTACAGAAAAAGCCCTAAAAAATGGAGATGTAGCTGCTGCTAAATCTGCAGTTGATAAAGCCGAAGGCTTAATTGCGAATGCCGATGCAAAATCTAAAGCTAAATTTTACTTTTTAAAAGCAAAAACGTATTATGATATTGCAAAAAAGAATCCTGCATTAGACGCTAATGCTTATGATACAGCCGCTAAATCTTTTCAAGACCTATTAAGTTTTGAAAAAGAAACAGGAAAACCTAAATATACTAAAGAAGCTGAACCTTTATTAAATGCATTAGTAGGTGATGTTTCTAATTTAGGTATTAAACAATACCAAGATAAAGATTATGTCAATGCGAAAAAAACGCTGTACCAAACGTATTTATTGAGTAAAAAAGATACTGCTTTTTTAGAATATGCTGCTAATGCTGCTTATTTAGATAAAGATTATGATAACGCATTGGTCTATTTCAAAAACTTAAAAAAACTAGGGTATACAGGAATAACAACTACGTATATGGCTACTAACACTGAAAGTGGTGAAAAAGAAAATTTCGGTTCTAAGTCGCAAATGGACTTGATGATTAAAACTAAACAGTATAAAGAACCAAAGATAGAAGTTTCTAAATCTAAAATGGCATCTGTTATAAAAAATATTGCATGGATCTTGGTTGAGAAAGGTGAAGTTGAAAACGCAATGTTAGCTGTACAAGATGCTAGAAAAATTGACCCTAAAGATATTAACATGTTGCTAACTGAGGCAAATCTATTATTGAAACTGGATAAAAAAGATGAGTTTGCAGCTTTGATGAAAGAAGCCATCAAGCAAGACCCTACCAACCCAAATCTATATTTTAACGTTGGGGTAATTAGTCAGGAACAAGGTGATACTGAAGAAGCGTTAAAATATTATAATAAAGCAATAGAGTTAGACCCGGAATATGCAGATGCTTATGTTAATTTAGGTGCCCTTAAACTGGAAAAAGATAAGGAATTGGTTGAAGAAATGAATAATAATTTGAGTAATTTCAAAAAGTATGATGCTATTAAAGCAAAACAAATAGAATTATATAAAGAAGTATTGCCAATATATGAAAAAGCACGTGTTCTTAAAAAAGAAAAGAATAAAGAAGAAGATTTAGACTTGGTAAGAACATTAATGAGTATGTATGAAAATATGGAGATGGATGATAAATTTAAAGAGATGAAAGCTATTTGGGATGCTTCTAAGAAGTGATATTTTGTTAAATTAAAAATAGTATAATTATAAAACTCAATTGAAAAATCATCAATTGAGTTTTTTTTGATATAAAATTTAAAAATTGTACAGATAGCGTATATTTTTAAATTATTTTAACCGCTTATTATACTATACCTACCGTTTATAAAAAAAATGAACCATTAATTTATAGGAAACGAGAAAATATATATCTTGTTATGGTATTTAATTTATTACAATGTCATTTTTATAGTTTTATAAAACCGTATTGTATTGATTTGTATATATAAAAAGCGGCTACCGAAAAGCTAAAACAGAGTAGGTATCATTAAATTTATATTTATTATGAAAAAATTAAAATCATTAGAACATTTTTCAAACGAAAATTTAGGTACTATTTTGAGCAAGAATTTAACCAGTCAAATTAATGGAGGTTGTAGTAGAGACCCCATGTCTATTGATATGGAATTTATAGCTAGCGGAGAAGGTTTGCGTATGATTGTATGGGATGATTGTGGTAATATGTTGAGAGACGTTCAATAGAATATAGATATTTAAAATTCATTTTAAATGATTTTGATAATATCTGTTGAAGACGACATTTCAACTAAAAATGTATTAGAATGGTTGGTTTTAAATAATCAGCCATTTTTAATTATTCAACCAAAAGATATAGTTATTAATCGTTTAGTCAATTAGTTCATGTTTTCAAATTAACAAGTCATTGGTTTACAGTAATTTGAATATTTTTAAAACTGATTTAAACGATGCTCCCATTAATAACTTTAAATTTAAAAATAATAATTATTTTTTGGAAGTTGGTACTAAAGAAATTTCTTTAATAGAGATTTCAAGTGTTTGGTATAGAAGAGGCAATATTAATTTATCATATAGCAAAAGTAAAGATGAAAAAATTAATAGAATTTTATCCGAAGAACGATCTCATTTAAGAATTTTTCTTAATTACATATTAGAAAACAAGAGAAATATTAATAAGAAAAATGATATTTATATCAACAAGTTGATAACACTGTGCATTGCAAAAAAGAATAATTTGTTAATTCCTAAATCGTATTTTAATTCTAAAGAAATAATAGATGCAAATGGACTCATTACAAAAACAATAGGTGGAGGTAGTTCTTTTATTAAAGATAACAAATTATATAATTCTTATACTAGTGAAATTACTAATGAAGAATTAAATCAAGCATACCAATATATTTATACTCAGGAGAAAATTAAAAAAAAATATGAACTTAGAATTTTTTATTTGCATGGAAAATTTTGGTCAATGGCAATATTTTCACAAAAAGATCAACAGACTCAAGTTGACTTTCGAAGATATAATCATCAAACACCAAATAGAAATGTACCGTATCAATTGCCGAAAAATATTGAATTAAAACTCCATAAATTGATGCAAGAAATTAATATTAACTGTGGTTCTATTGATATGATTTTAACACCCAAAGATGAATTTTATTTTTTAGAAGTAAATCCTATAGGACAGTTTGGAATGACCTCTTTGCCATGTAATTATCATATAGAAAATGAAATATCAAATTATTTAGCATATGGAAAATGATTTTATAGAAAATACTAATTTTTTTTTAAATTTTAAGGAGGTAATTTCAAATGAAAGAACAGTATCTAAGTTCGTCACATGTTCCTTTTATAGAACTGACCACTATAAAGTGTTTGGACATCATAAGTCAATAATTCGTTTATTATGAACTACTTTAAAACTTTTGCAAATTGTCTTTTGATAAAAGGAGTTAGCCGTTCGTTGATTTGCGATTTACAACGTCATCAGTCTGATCTTATATCGAATGATATGGTAGAAATATTAGTTAAGCTTAATGCGAAACAAAGTATTTCATCTGTAATGGAAGAGTATGGTGATCAAAACAATAAAGTCATACAAGAATATCTTGAATATTTAGATGATAAAGAATATGGCTTTTATTGCAAAAAAGAGGAATTTGATAGATTCCCTTCCTTAGACAAAAAATATCTTGTACCAGGCCATATTACTAATGCGGTTTTAGAACTTTCACGAAAAACTATTTATTCTCTTAATGAACTTGTACCCCAAATTGAAAGTTTAGGTTGTAAGGACATAACTATCATGTTTTACGAATCTCTAAGATTAGAAGATTTTTATCAAATATTCAATTATTTTGAAGATACCCGCATAAAATCTATCGAAATAACTTTAAAGTATAACCAAGCATTTAATGAGTTATTTTTTGCAAAATTAAATAAAAAAATAAATCAATTAACTCGCTTAACCTTTTATTCTGCTAAAGAAGAAAAAGTGGATCATTGGGACAATTACTTACAATTCGAAAGAATTTTTACAACTAAGAACATAACTTCTTTTAAGTCATGTGGTATAGTAGATTCTAAGTACTTCACGACTAATCTTCCTAAAGTTTTAGAAGCTATTAATCATAATTCTTGTTTGCATAAAAAAATATCGATTGACATAAATGGTAAAATTAAAAATTGCCCTGCTATGCCTGAAAGCTTTGGTAATATAAATGAGACTTTATTGAAAGAAGCTATAAATGCAGAAGGCTTTAAGAAATATTGGAATATAACTAAGGATCAGATAATAACTTGTAAAGATTGTGAATTTCGGTATATCTGTACAGATTGTAGAGCTTATATAGAAAATCCTCTTGATAAATATTCTAAACCTTTAAAGTGTGGATATAATCCATACACCATGGAATGGGAAGAATGGGCTGTTAATCCTCTTAAGCAAAAATCTATTGAATATTACGGTTTAACTGAATTGTTAAATAATCATCAAGTATAAGAGGACTAATTCCTAAAATATTTTTTTAATTACCCTTAATTTATGAGTGTGCTTTCTTAACTCAGCGTTATAGATTCCACTTTGATCAAGTCTATCTATCCGTACTTTTCCACTTGTATGTATAATATAATTATTAGCTAAAATAATACCGGCATGTATAATATTTCCTTTCTCATTATCAAAAAAAGCAAGATCACCGGGCTCAGACTCTTCAATAAAACTCAATACTTCACCTTGAGTAGCTTGTTGAGCAGCATCTCTTAATAACTTATGACCATTAATTTTATATACCATTTGTGTAAACCCGGAACAATCAATACCAAAAGGCGTTTTACCACCCCATAAATGAGGCGTGTTTAGATACATAAAGGCAATTTTTACAATACTTTTTTTGGAGGATATATTTCCTGAAATGTTACCTTCAAATGAATATTCTTTCCCATTAAGTTCTAAAGATTTTTTTGTGTAAAATGGAAGACGACTACCTAAAAGAATTGATATTAGCTCTTTACTATCTTTATCTTCAACAAAATCAACCAATTCGTTAGAAACGACAATAGGAGAGCTGTCAAGTTTATCGTAATACTTTTTAGTTATTTTAAGAGTTTGTTTATTATCAATCCATCCTTGATAATCATCAAAAGCTAATTTAATTTTCAACCATTGTTTTGATTTTTTTAAGACTTCGAAATGATCTCCAAAAAGTACTTGCGAAACCATTTCACTTCTATCGTCAGGTTCAATTCTTAAAGGAATATTACTTAAATTACAAAGTCCGTAATTCATCAATAGAATATTAATTATTTTCGATTATGATGGCACTTGCACCACCACCACCATTACATATTCCGGCTGCACCTAGTTTACCGTTATTTTGTTTTAAAACATTTATTAGCGTTACAACAATTCGTGCACCGGAACAACCCAGCGGATGTCCTAAGGAGACAGCACCTCCGTTTACATTTACTTTTTCAGCATCTAATCCTAATAGCTTTGTATTCGCTAAACCAACAACAGAAAAGGCTTCGTTAAATTCGAAATAATCTATGGTATCAATTGTAGTATCTGCTTTTGCTAATGCCTTTGGTATAGCCTTTGCCGGAGCAATAGTAAACCATTCTGGTTCTAAAGCAGCATCTGCATATCCTTTTATAGTTGCCAAAGGGGTCAAGTCTAATTCATTTGCTTTTTCTTTACTCATTAATACCAATGCAGCTGCTCCGTCATTTAGAGTAGAGGCATTAGCTGCTGTAACAGAACCGTCTTTATTAAATGCGGGTCTTAGTGTAGAAATTTTCTCCATTTTCACATTCTTGTATTCTTCATCTTCAGTAACAAGAATAGGATCTCCTTTTCGTTGAGGTATTTCAACAGGAATGACTTCATTATCAAATTTACCGGCTTGCCAAGCTTTAGCTGATCTATTATAAGATTCTATTGCAAAAGCATCTTGATCTTCTCTAGAAAAATTATGTTCAGTTGCACATAAATCTCCACATGTACCCATGTGTTTACCATCATAGACATTGGTCAAACCATCTTTTAACATACCGTCAACTAGATTGATGTTTCCAAACTTTTGTCCTGACCGTCCGTTCAAATAATGAGGTACAGATGACATATTTTCCATTCCGCCTGCAATAATAATATCAGCATCACCACATTTAATAGCTTGAGCGCCTTGCATAATTGCTTTCATACCAGAGGCACATACTTTATTAACAGTTGTACAAGGTACAGTATCAGGTATTCCGGCAAAAATAGCTGCTTGTCTGGCAGGCGCCTGTCCTAAATTAGCTTGTAATACGCTACCCATTAACACTTCATCAACTTTCATTGGGTCTAATTTTATTTTTTCTAAAGCGGCTTTAATTGCAATAGCTCCTAATTTAGTCGCAGATACACTTGATAGAGCACCTAAAAAACTTCCAATTGGTGTTCTTACTGCTGACACTATAACTACTTCGTTTTTCATTTTTAAGAAATTTGAAATCTGCTGTAAATTTAGGTATTTTTCTACAATATACTCATAGAACTCACCTATAGTCTACTAATTTTTTTTTACATTGCAAGTAAGTTTATAAAAGCTCGATTAATGAAAAAGTTCAATTTGAAAAAGGTTTTAAATAAGTTATATCAAAACCATGCCTTGATATATAAAATTTTCCTCTTTATTTTGACGGTTGTGGTCATTGTTTATCTATTTCCGAAAGGAGGGCATTTTAAATATGAATTTCAAAAAGGAAAGCCTTGGCAATACGAGAACTTATATGCTCCTTTTGATTTTGCTATTCAAAAATCTGATGATAAAATTGATAAAGAAAAGCGGCAAATTGAAATAACTAAAAAGTTATACTTTACTTACAACGAGAATATCAGAACAAGAGTTAAAGAAAAATTTAATAATAAAATATCTCAAACTTTACATGACACTATATTAAAAGGATACCGAAAAAGAAGTGTAATTAATTTTGCAACTAAATTTATTGACAATATTTATAAAAATGGATATTTAGAAAAAAACGATAGAAATAAAGCTGAAAACAAGCAATTTGTAGCCATTAGAAAAGGAAATATTATTACTGAAATAATTTTCGATAAATTATTTACTGCTATTAATTTACAAGATGACATTAAAACACATTTTAAGAATACAAATTATAAATTTTTAGAAAATTATTTTACAAACGTGTTTTTAGAAGTATTAGAACCTAATGTTTTTTATGATGATACATTGACACAAAAAATAGTACAAGATGAATTGAATAAGATTTCTTATACAGAAGGTTTAATTACAGAAAACGAAAGAATCATTTCTAAAGGAGATGTAGTAGAAGGTAGAAAGTTTCAGATATTAAATTCTTTAAAAAAAGAGTTTCAATCACAATTATGGAGTAAGTCAAGTTATAATTGGATTGTATTAGGATATACAATTTTAGTTGCGCTCGCCTTATTAATGTTACTCTTATTCTTAAAAAAATACAGAAATAATATATTCGAAGACAATACAAAAGTTACCTTTATCTTCTTCAACATATTACTGATGGTACTATTAGTGACATTAGTTGTTAAATATCGTGTTGAGTATCTTTATGTAGTTCCATTAATAATTTTACCAATACTTATCAAAGCTTTTTTTGATGCTCGATTAGGTTTATTTACGCATGTATTGACCGTATTGCTTTTAGGTTTTATTGTCCCTAATAGTTTTGAGTTTATTTTCTTACAAATTATTGCCGGTATAGTTACTATTTTAACAGTTTCTGAACTGTATAAACGAGCAAATCTGTTTATATCAATTAGTCAGATTACATTTATTTATATGGTAGCTTACTTTGCATTTTCAATTATTCAAGAAGGAAACACACAAAAAATAAATTGGGAATATTTTGCAATGTTTGCTTTAAATGGCGTATTGTCATTTTTATCATTATTCTTAATATTGATTTACGAAAAGATATTTGGCTTAGTATCTGATGTTTCATTATTAGAGCTGTCTAATACCAATTCAAAACTATTAAGAGAATTGGCCGAAAAAGCCCCGGGTACTTTTCAACATTCAATGCAAGTAGCAAATTTAGCAGAAGCATCAGCCAATGAGGTTGGTGCTAATGCAATGTTAGTTAGAACAGGTGCTTTATACCATGATATTGGTAAAATGTTGAACCCTATGTATTTTATTGAAAACCAAACTACAAGTGTAAATCCACACAATGAATTAACACCAAAAGATAGTGCTAAAATTATTGTAGACCATGTTATTGATGGTATAGAACTAGCAAAGAAAAATGGTTTACCCGATAGGATCATTGATTTTATAAGAACTCACCACGGTACTTCTGTAGTGTACTATTTTTATAAAAAACAAGAGGAGTTAAATGCTGAGTTTCTTGACAAAAAAGACTTTTCATATAAAGGACCTATTCCGTTTTCAAAAGAAACAGCTATTTTAATGATGTGTGATGCTGCAGAAGCTGCATCAAAAAGTTTAAAAGAGCCAAGTGCACAGTTAATAGATGATTTAATTGAAAAAATTGTTGCAAGTCAAATGGCAAACGGGCAATTTATGAATGCTGATATAACTTTTAAGGAAATTCAAACCATTAAGAAAGTAATTAAAAAGAAACTGAATAATATTTATCATTTACGGATTGAATATCCGGAATAAAATTTATAAACTATAAAAAAAATTACCAAAATTGGTAAGACTTGCAAAGCTACCGCTTTACAGTTTTTTCAATCTTCCAAAGACTTAAAGCTATGCTTTATTTGCAAAAACCTGTAATATAATTACAGGTTTTATACTTGTAGTGATCGCGACAGGGTTAGTTTCATTGACCCTAACAGCACTCCGTATTGAGAATCAAAAAAACAATTACTTCGCTTTATCTCAAAAAAGAAGCGAGCTTCATTTTGAAACTCGCTTGTAATTGAATCTTTTTTTGATTCATTCGTGATCGCGACAGGATTCGAACCTGTGACCGTCTGCTTAGAAGGCAGATGCTCTATCCAGCTGAGCTACGCGACCATTAGGATTAGCTTTCGCTGATCCTGAATATAGTTTGTTACAAATTAAAGCTATGCTTTAATTTAACCAAAGCTTTTCATTTTCTTAAGAAAGTGAACTTTCTATGAAAACTCACAGCTTTAGTTTGTCGGGGTGGCAGGATTATACCTTAATTCACCAGTATCTTATATATCAATCATTTATAAATTCTAAAAACAAACTGTTATCCGATTTGTTGACGACAATATAAATGAACTTAAAGTAAATTGCTTTACTCCTCTGATGGTGCAAATATATAATTTTAGTGTACCAAACCAAGATAAATACTTAGAAATTTTACTAGTTTTTCTTTTCTATAATTTAAAACTATATTTTGACACTATTATGCGTTTGCTGTCAAAATATAGTTTTGTATATTTGTGTAAATTTAAATATTACTTAACATCAATACAGAAAAATTACATATCGTAGATTTTGAAAAGCATTTCTCCAAATTTGATTTTATTCAAGTCAGTAATATTCTTGAATTTTATGCAAAATTGGAACCAACAATTAAGAAAACAACTATTAGCTGGAGGATATATAAGCTTATTGAACAAGGTGTTTTACAGCGAATAGGTAGAGGGAAATATAAAATAGGAAAGCAAAAAGAATTTGTTCCCGAACCATCTAAGGGGATAGAATCTTTATTTTTAAAGCTAAAAAAGGAGTATCCATTTTTGGATATTTCTATTTGGACAACAGAGTGGTTAGCACAATGGATGTTACACCTTCCTAACAAGCACATGATAATTATCGAAGTAGAAAAAGATTCCGAAGAGAGTGTATTTTACTATCTCTCAGAAAGGTATAAGAATGTATTTTTAAAGCCAGACAATGAGATTTTAAATAGATACGTAGATAACAAGAACAATATAGTTGTCGTTAAAAACTTAGTTACTGGTGCACCATTACAAGAGATAAATAAAATTAAAATTCCTCATATTGAAAAAATATTGGTTGATTTACTGCTAGATACAGATTTATTTTCTGCTTATCAAGGAAGGGATTTGGATTCCATTATTGAAAATTATTTTGAGCATTTTACGATTAATAAAGATAAAATGTTGAGATATGCAGATAGGAGAAGAAAGAAAAATTTTGTTGCAAAACAAATTAAAAAATATAAATAATTTGATTTTAAAGAGCAGCTTACATATTGATTGGATAAAAACGTGTACTAAAAAGCACAATGCTGACCCGTTGATTGTTGAGAAAGTAATTAGAGCATTAGTATTATTGGAAGCACTTCAAAAGTCTGGTTTAGATTTTATATTTAAAGGAGGAACTGCCCTGATGTTAATGATTCAAGAACCTAGACGTTTTTCTATCGACATCGACATCATCATTGAAAACAAAGGACAAGACATAAAACCTATCTTGGATATTGTTATAGCGAATACAGATTTTATAAAATGGGAAGAGCAAGAAAGAAAGCATGCATCTAAAATAGAGAAAAAGCATTTTAAGTTATATTATACACCACAAACTCCGATGCAAGGAGATATAAATAACATTCTATTAGATATTGTATTTGAAAAAAATCCATATACTCAAACCAAAAAAACGAAAGTATCTCATATTCTTCTTATGGAAAAAGATGCTCCTATAAACGTAGTGACTCCTACACTTTCTGCAATATTGGGAGATAAACTTACTGCTTATGGTCCAAATTCAACAGGTGTCCCTTTAAGTAAACCAAAAGAAATTATGAAACAGATTTATGATATTGGAAGTATTTTTGACAGAATTGATAATTTAAACGGTGTAAAAGAAAATTTTATTAAAGTTGCCAAAAATGAACTTGCTTATAAACGATTGGACTCTAAAGATTATCATTTGATTATAGATGATATAGTCACTACCTCTTTTAATTTCTGTTCTTCGGGAAAATTGGATAGAGATATGTTTAAAACAATGTTATTGGGAGTAAATCAACTAAATAGCTTTATATATGGTAGCAGGTTTAGAGAACCACAAGCCCAAATTTCTGTTGCAAAAGCCCTATATATAGCTAAACAGATTGAAAACGATACTGCTAATATTGACCGTTTCGATAAAACAGCAGATATGAAGGATTGGGAAATAACCCAACCAGAATTCTTAAGGCTAAATCGGTTAAAAAAGCAAAATCTTGAAGCATTTCATTACTGGTATAAAGCTCTAAGCTAATATTTACTAATGAATTTAGAACAGCTAAAAATAATATTAAAAGGTAAAGATGTTACTTTTTTAAAAAGTATAATTTACAAGTTGTATAAAAAAATACCTGAAGCAAAAGAATATTTAGATATTTCTATTCCACATGAAAAAGAAATCGTAAAACAAAATACAGAAAGACTTTTGAAAAGGTATAAAAAACAGATTGATGGTTATATCTTTCCAATAGATTTTCAGACACCAACTAAAGAAGAAGAAGCTTTAAGACTTGTTGAAAGAATTCGAAAGAAGAAAATAAGTGCGAAATTTACCATTGAATGCGAATTACACTATATAGACACTTGTAAACACTTTATTTTGGAATATGGTTATTTTGATGAAGAATATTATATAACAATGGATGAAATGTTTGAAAGTGCATGTAAAAAAATTAAAAAGCATCATTTAATTGAATTCTATCAAGATAGAATTAAAGAACTTATAACTTTTGGTAACGAATATGGTTTTGAATTTGAAGAAATATATAACGAAATTGATATTTAAGCATAAATGCTAGGTTCTGGGCAAATAAAACTTTTTTGTTCCCTATTCAAAGGGCGTGAAGATGTTTTTGCTTTGCGATGGGAAAAGACAAAAAAAAGTGGATATATGCCTGCTTATTCTTATGACCCATACATGTACCGTCTGCATAGACAAAAAGGAGGAACATTTAAGGATTACAAAGATAAAACATATCTAAAACTAGATGATTATCAATTATCAAAGCATTTCTCTGGAGAAAAATTTATTGGAATATACCCACTTTTAAAAGATAACACATCATGGTTTATAGTTGCGGATTTTGATAAAAAGAATTGGAAAGAACAATCTAAGAAGGCAGTGAATGCATGTGAAAAATTTGATATTCCTGCTTATTTGGAACGTTCTCGTTCAGGGAATGGCGCACATGTTTGGATATTTTTTGACAAGCCCTATCCAGCTATTAAAAGTAGAAGAATAATATTGTCGTTATTTGAAAAGACTGGTGTTTTTTCAATTTTTGATAAGAATACTAGTTTTGACAGATTATTTCCTAATCAAGATTATTTATCCGGTAAAGGTTTGGGAAACCTCATTGCTCTCCCATTTCAAGGTAATGCATTACAACAAGGTAATTCATGTTTTATTGAGGACGAAACATTTACTCCTTATATAGACCAGTGGAAATTTTTAAGAGAAATTCAAAGAGTTTCGGTAAATCATTTAGATACTATTTTAAAATCATTTCGAGACGAATTTCATGAAAATGAAGTAATTGAAAACCCCAGTAACATAGTTTCAAATACTGGGAAATTAGTTATAAAATTAAATAATAGCATTGTTATAAATCGTAATGGGTTAACAACTCCTATTATTGATTTCCTAAAAGATAATCTTAATTTTTATAATTCTGATTTTTTTGTAAAAAAGAAAGCAGGAAGAAGTACTTGGAAAACCAATCGTTTTTTTAAACTTATTGATGAGGCTGAAAATACTCTTGAAATACCTAAAGGTTTTATAGGGAAATTAATTCGATTTTGTATTCAAAATGGTATTGATTATGAGTTTTTAGACCAAAGAAAAAAAGCAGAAAATATCGAGATAGTATCTAAAATACAATTATTAAAGCATCAAAACGCACCTCTTGAAGTTGCCTTAAAAAAAGATTTTGGAATTATTGTAGCTCCTCCAGGGTCAGGGAAAACGATAATAGGACTCAAACTTATTGAACAAAAGAAGCAACCTGCCCTAATCATTACACATCGTAAACAAATTGCGGAACAATGGGTAGACCGAATAGAAACACTTTTTGGTATTCCAAAAAAAGAAATTGGAAAGATTGGGCAAGGTAAAATGAAAATCGGAAAGCAAATAACAGTTGCATTGATTCAAACACTAGTAAGGAAAATAGAAAATAATCCGAAAGAATTAAAATCTACTTTTGGAATAGTAATTATTGATGAATGTCATCATATTCCTGCAAAGTCTTTTCGAGAAGCAATACATCACTTGTCTCCATACTACCAATATGGATTGACAGCAACACCATTTCGTAAAAACAATGACGAAAAGCTATTATTCATATATTTGGGTGATATTATTTCTGAGATAAAACCTCATCAAATAGAGACTTATAAAAAAGCTAGACTTACTGTTCGAGATACAAGTCTCAATATTCCTTTTAATTCAAAAACTGACCATTTTGAAACACTTTCAAAAGTACTCGTTCACGATTCAGAAAGAAATAAGCTAATCTTAAAAGACGTGTATTATGAACTAAATATGGGTCGGAAAATTATAATTATTACTGAACGAAAGGAGCATATTCAGGTTTTATATCAGTATTTAAAAAATACATATGAAGTTATCCCTATTTCGGGAGAAGATAATATTGCTTCTCGAAATTCAAAATGGAAGAGCATACAACAAAGTAATTATCAGGTAATCATAACAACAGGACAATTTTTTGGAGAAGGAATTGATATTCAAGATATATCAGGTCTTTTTTTAGTATATCCTTTTGCTTTCAAAGGAAAATTAATTCAATATATTGGTCGTGTACAACGCTCTGAATTGACTCCAATTATTTATGATTATCGAGATAAACAAATCCCATATCTCAATAAGCTATTTTTAAAACGAAATACCTATTATCGGAATTTAGATAGACAAGCTACTTTATTTGATGACTTAAAAGATACTATTGAAGTAAGTGAAAAAAAACATCAAGATATTGATAAAGTTATAAAAGTGTCGATTAATCTAAAGAATTCCTCGAGGCTTGCCTCGGGGTAAAAGTGGAAAGTTTGAAAACCTTAGGTTTTCATTAATCTAAAAATATTTTTTCCGCTTGATACCTCGTCAGCTTGCTGCGGGGTCATTCATTGATTTAGAGTTTCATTACGGAATGATTTGCTTTTCATATAAAATATCAACCCAAACTTCACTACAATTTGAAATAGAAAACGAAGAAATACAACCAGAATTTGAAGTTTTAAAACCTTATTTTTCCAAAGTCCTGAATTCTAAATTTATTGCTGTTCGTATTCAAGTTGGTTTTGAAGATACTATTATTGTTTCTCAATTAGCAGCATCAAAAGATATTGACCTTATTAATAAAGAGATTGTAGATAGTGTGAAGTTTGAATTCGTTGAGCATCACTTCATAAAAAGTAGAAAAACTAAAAAAGAAGAAACATTGGAAGAAATCTCTAAGAAGATAGGTGCTTTCTTTTGTTCTGAAGAGAATTTAATAGACGCTCTTTAAAAAAATAATAGTTATGTTCATCACAAACAACTTCTATATTTGGCAAAACGACATAACTATAACATGTTAAAAATCAGATTCGTTTTGTACCCTTTTTCGTTCGTTTTCTTGCTTGAAGGACAACAAAAATGCCATATCATTTTAGAAACATTAGATACTAAAGAAGCTACTTATGTCTGGCATATTTCAAAGGAGAATATTCAGTTCAAAGAGGAATTAGAACAGATTAATCAAAAATTGAACTGGATTCGCAATAATGGTCGTCAATCATTTTTGGAAACCAAAAATGAAAACTTTAGTAAAATTATTCATGATTATAGCGAAGATCAAAAAGGGTTTTATAAATGGAAAAATGCACTAGAAGAGCGATTACTGTAATATTTAATGATTATGACATATCTTTCATCTCTACATATTAATACTAAAAGAATACATCCATATCCTTATGATGTACCAGCTATAAAATATGCCAAGCATATTGATTTATCGAATCAGATAACGTTTTTGATTGGAGAAAATGGAAGTGGAAAGTCTACACTATTAGAATCACTTGCCTGTCGATTACAACTTCGTCACATGGATGGTGTAGGATATGGAAAAAAATGTTTTGATGCTGCAAAAAAAATATTGCCACATTTAGAATTAGAATGGTCTATTGAACGTTCAGTAGGTTTTTTCTTTAGAGCTGAAGATTTTGGAGATTACCTTAATAGCATACATCGTGCCGATGTAGATTTACACAATCAAATGAGTGATTTAGATGGTGAAGTCCCCAATCATATTATCCAGCAGATGAAAGATAGTGCCAATTATCAATTACATCAGGTTCGTAAAGATTATGGTCAAGAATTAGACTCTTTTTCTCATGGAGAAGCTTATATGCACATCATGAATGAAATGGTAAATCAGCGAGGAATATATTTACTTGATGAACCTGAAGCCTCACTATCTCCATCAAAACAATTGGCATTTATATATTTTTTACAAAATCATTTACAGAACTTTAACTCTCAATTTATTATTGCTACACATTCGCCAATGCTTATGGCATATCCTGACGCGACAATTTATGAGATAACGAGTGATGAAATGAAAAAAACACCGTTAGAAGATACTGACCATTATTCAATAACAAAATCTTTTTTAAATAATCCGAAGTCTTATTTGAGATATTTTGATTCAAAATAATTACTTAGAAACAAATTAAATTAGATTTTTTTCATAGATGTTTAAAAAAAAGGAGTTATAGTATTCATACAATATTTCCGAAAAATAAACGTCGCAAAATATTTCTCGGAAAAGGGACGGCATAAAGCCGTTCGTTCCTCACTATTTATTCCGTTTCCTTTACACTCCAAAATTTTGTCTTCCGTTTGGGTGATGCTCAAATATTGTTTAATCTTAAAATTTTTAATTATGCAAAAAGCATTAAAACAAAACGGAGTAGCAAAAAAAGAAAATGCAACCGTTAAAAAGGAAGTACAAGACAAATTGACCAAAGAGGCAATCGGAAAAATTGTTGTCCCTGAAAAGAAGGCTATCGTTGAAAAGCCTTTAATCAACTTGGATGACAGAATTCAAAAGTTTGAAAAACTGAGAGGTCTTGCCACGCAACGTGAGCGATTGACCCAGACGTTAAATGAGTTAACAAAGTTCAATTACAATCAGGATGATTCAAGTTCTTTTTACTTAAGAGATTCTCGTAATCTAGAATTTAAGACCACCAACACAAATCTAATCAAGTTGGTAACTTCACATTTACAATCCACATTGGAACAACGTAAATCTGAAATAGAAGAACAGATTGTACAGTTCGAGTTATAATGTAGCTTTAAATTTCTTCAAATGTGAAACCTGCTCTACAAAAAGAGCAGGTTTTCTTTTTTTAATCATGCCTGTCGGCAGACAGGTCTAAAAACCAAATATTATGTATTTAGAAAATTTACAACAAGATGATATTTTTGTATTTTCAGAAATGAAATCACTAAAAAGTTTAACAGGAATTCAATCCCGAAGAGGATTAGAAAATGTCATTATATCTAATGATAAGATTGTCAATGTCGTTTCTAACAGTTACGGACATATACCCAATGAACTGTTTTTTAAGAAAGCAGAAAAAATGCTAATCGATTCAAATCTGAAGTATCATAAACGAACTATAAACCGTTCGGATAGGTCTTTTATAACCGATTTTATCATAGAGGATGACAATCAATTCTCGGCTAAAAATAAAGAGGATGTAATTTTACCGATGCTACGCTTTAAAAACTCCTATGATGGAAGTGAAAAAACTTCAGGACATTTTGGTTTTTATCGGAAAGTTTGTTCTAACGGTTTACATATTGCAGAGATCGAAGTTGAGTTTTCTATAAAGCATAGTAAAAATAATACGCATTTAATAATGCCAAGATTGAATCTTCTGTTTGATAAGTTTTTGGATAATGAGTTTTATACCATCGTTCAAAAATTTAACAAATTAAAAGAAATCAAAATATTGAACACTAAAGAATTTGTCAGAGATATTCTTGAAAAAACTAAGTTGTTCAAATATGAGTGTAGCGACAAAAACGACAATCCTTCAAAGAAATCTCGGGAGGTTCTTGAAATTCTAAATTATGAAGCACTACTTTTAAATGAGACTCCCAATTTATGGTTAGGTTACAATGCTTTTAACTCCATACTTCACGGCACATTGAAAAAGAGTTTTTCAAGTCAGGAAAAACTGGATAAAAAGTTATTCGATGAAATATACGAAATGGTTTAACTCATTATTTCAAAAAGGTTGCTCCAGTACCTATCTAAACTGGAGTTTTAATTAAACTACTGGCATATTATTACGTTTAGCACATTTCCTTACACTTCGTTGCTCTGCATTTCTGGAAAAGAGCATCTCTCAAAAAAGTCTTGTACATAACTTCAAAGATTCCGATGTACATTTCACTTGCCCACTCATTCCGAGAAAAGTCGGAAAGTGGTCAAACTCCATTCCCAATCTCCATCTTTAAAGTTCAGTCCGCTTTTAATCGGAAAGTCAAAATCCAAATTTTCTTAACAGAATTATCGGCAAATTCTTCTTTAGCCTTTGCTCGATAATCCTTAAAAATTCAAATTTTGACTACACATTTTAAGGGGTTTATAATAGATGAAGCCTTTTATTGTTTTTCGGGACAACGAAAAACAGGCATGGTATAAGCACTTCTAATTTAAACATATTTATTTCTCTCGCTTAACTTCCCGTACACTCCTTTCATAAATATGTTTAAAAGAATTGCTAATACCATTATGGAACTTATCAAGACTATACAAGTTTTAGAAAAAAATAAGGTTTCTACTTCCTTGAAAATCTAAAGATTTTACTACGTCGCAAACACTCCTGATTTGTTTTCTAAAAGTCTTGACAAAACCCACTTCATCTATTGTGCGATGCACGAAAGAAATCATACAAACACCCCTTAAAATTTAATTTAGTTTAAATCCAATAAGGGAAATATTAATCAGCTTGTCATCGGACAGGTCTAAAATTTTTAAATCATGAGTACATTAAAAAACAAAGTACAGTTAATCGGAAACGTTGGACAAGAACCAACCATTACGAACCTTGAAAATGGAAAGAAAGTAGTTCGTTTATCATTAGCCACTAATGAGAATTACAAAAATGCTAAAGGTGAAAAACAAACAGATACTAATTGGCATACTGTTGTCGCTTGGGGCAAGACTGCCGATATTATCGAAAAATTTGTAAGCAAAGGCAAAGAGATTGCTATTGAAGGAAAATTGACCTCACGTTCATACGAGGACAAAGAAGGTGTAAAACGATATGTAACTGAAGTAGTGGTTTCTGAAATATTACTATTGGGTAATACTCAATAATATCTAAAAACTAAAGAGGGCAATCTCGTTGAAAATCTTGCCCTCTTTTCATTATTAATCTCTAAAGAAAATAACAATGAAAGACAAAGTTAACGAAATACAGATAAGCTACAAAGAAAAGTCAAGTATATTAAAATCGTCTACAATCAAAAATTCAATGGATTCGGCAGAACTACTTTTTGAACATTGGGATAAGGACACTATAGAACTGCAAGAATCCTTTAAGGTATTGTTAATGAACAATAGCAATAAGGTAAAAGGGATATACCAATTGTCAACTGGTGGAATTACAGGAACATTGGTTGATTTACGTATCCTATTTGCTGTTATTTTGAAATCTGCTTCCGTTGGGGTCATTTTAGCCCATTATGTAAACTAAATTATTATGTAAAGTGATGCTGCCAAAGCCCTGCTATTCTTAGAAAGTATTGAAGATTACTTTACATAATAATATCTCATCTTCCGTTTAAATTCATTGTGCAATCATTTATTTAGTGAAATTATTAACATTTAAAATGATTGTATTATGAACAAACAAATCAAAGAATTCCATGAGTTAATGTCCAAAGCGGGCGATTATCTCGAGTCCGAACTATCTTATTCATTGAGTACTATAGCCAGATATAGGTGGGCATGGAAAGAGATCAAGAATTACATGGTTCTAAATGAGATCGAACATTATGACCATAAGGTTGAGGCGTTATTACTCCAGAATAAGCTTGGTGGTCGTAATATCCCAAAACTTTCGGATTCCGAAAGATATATCTATCACGGATCTAGGATGTTGACTGAATTCAAGAGTACAGGTATTATCACCGCACCTGCCCGAAGTCAGCGCAAAGAAGACCTGATCGTTTTTGGCGGAGCAATTGGAGGGGCAATTACTGGCTTTTTAGAGCATAAAAGATTAAACGAAAGATTGACGGTATCAACTTTATATGGTTATCGGCGAAACCTTTTTCCCTTCCTACAATATTGCAATAAAAATGGCATTGGTTCCATGGGGGATATCGATCAAGCTTTTATCCTCGGGTATCTAGGTCAGCTGGATTGTCGCAAAAAGACCGTGGTACAAGTTACTATTCTAGCACTCCGTAGTTTTATGAAATATGGGTATCAGAAGAAGTTGTTGGCTATTGACTATTCGAATAAGATACCGAGATACAGGTCTGTCGATCAACCGAAGTTGCCTTCGACCTATTCCAAGGATGAGGTAGAAAAGTTGATATATTCCATCGATCGCTCCAGTCCGATCGGAAAGCGTAACTATGCTATAATCCTATTGGCTGCAAGGCTTGGATTAAGAGCTTCGGATATCTCAAGATTGAAGTTCACAGAACTACATTGGGATACCAGTACCATAGAAATAAGACAAGTCAAGACAGGGAAAGAATTGGTGCTCCCGATATTGCCTGATGTTGGTAATGCCCTGATTGATTATCTGAAATATGGCAGACCGAAATCTGAGAGCCCATTTGTGTTCTTGATAGCAAAAGCACCTTATGCCCAGTTCCATACCAGCCAAGTAGTTACCCATGTTGTGCAAAGAGCTTACAGAAAAGCAGGAATCGATGTCAAAGGCAGGAGGTTCGGAGCTCATTCCCTGCGCCATAGTCTGGGCTTCAGAATGCTGGAAGAAAGTACAGCCCTTCCCATTATCTCCGAAGTCTTTGGTCATAAAAGCACAGAATCCACCAGATACTATCTCCGGATCGATCTTAAATCGATGAGGCAATGTATGCTTGATGTACCTGCTGTACCAACCAGTTTTTACCAGCAGAAAGGAGGGGTTTTTTATGAATAAGCTATACAATAGTATATATGGTCATTATATAGGACAGTTCATCGATTTGAAGAGAAAACTCGGCTTTAAGTATGTAACAGGTGAATTCATTTTATCCCAAATCGATACTCTGGCAACCCAAAGTGAGGAAACCACATCGGGAATCACAAAAGAATTTACAAGGTTATGGAGCGAAAGACGACCCAACGAATCCGAGTTTTATCGCTATACAAGAATAAGACATCTTGCACAGTTCTCCTCTTATCTATGCGATCTGGGAATCCCATCATATGTTCCTAGATTGCCACGCTTCCCAAAAAATACATTTATTCCCTATATATATTCGCAGAAAGAGATCTGTCTACTATTCAAGGTCTGTGATGAATTAAGAATAGGTAGTGTGAATAAGAATTCCTGTATGATTTGTATGCCTGCACTGATCAGGCTACTTTACTGCACTGGAATCCGCATGGGTGAGGCCATTGCTCTAAAAAATGAAGATGTCCATCTGAATGAAGGTTATTTACTAGTGAGGGATTCTAAGAACGGGAAACAACGGATCATACCTATCTCACAATCCCTAGTATCCGTATGCCAAGAATATCTGGAATATAGGAATCTGCTCCCTTCTAGAAAAACAAGTTCCGACTACTTCTTTGTCAAAGTCAATGGGCACAAGTGTGGACAAGGCGTTAGGAAATGGTTTAAAAAATGTCTGGACAAGGCTGGAATATCCAATACAGCACGTCTTCATGACCTTAGGCATACCTTTGCCGTTACTTCACTTGCACAAATGGCAGAATCGGGTATCGATCTTTATGTCTCATTACCTATACTCTCCAATTATCTGGGACACCAATCCATTGGGGCAACCGACCATTATGTTAGATTGACCAGTAACATGTACCCGAACCTGATCAATGATATGGATGTAGTATGTTTGGACGTATTCCCTAAATTCAAGAATTATGAAGCCAACTGATTTTTCAAAGTATATCTCCGATTTTATTGCTAGGTATCTTCCGGACGAAAGAGGTGCAAGTGTTAATACCATTACCGCATACAGGGATACATTCGTTCTACTGCTAGATTTTATTGAAAAAGAAAAGCTCTTGAAGGTAGAAAAACTGACCCTCGCAATGATTAAAAAGGAAACGATCATAGAATTCCTTGATTGGATACAAAAAGAACGGAAATGTAGCGACTCGACCCGAAATATGCGCTTGGCGGCAATCCATTCCTTTTATAGATACCTACAGTACGAAAATCTGGACAATCTCCACGAATACCAAAAGATTTTATCCATTAGGTTCAAGAAGACACGAAAGGAAAGTATAAACTATCTCACGATCGAGGGGATAAGATTGCTCTTACGGCAGCCTGATACCACGACTGCCAGGGGAAGACGTGACCTAGCTCTGCTGTCACTGATCTATGATACTGGAGCGAGAGTTCAAGAAATCATAGATCTGACACCTTCAAGGTTAAGACTGGGCAAGCCCCCTGCGATCAAGATTATCGGTAAAGGAAATAGGGCACGATTGGTTCCGATGTTGGACGTACAGATCGGTCACCTTAAAAACTATATGAAGGAGTATCGATTGAACGAACCGACTGCTAATATGCATCCACTTTTCTTCAATAGCAGAAAAGAAAAGTTTACTCGTGCCGGAATCAATCATATCCTCCGGAAATATATTGAAATGGCAAGGGAAACTGACAAAATGTTAATCCCTCAAAAGGTTAGCTGTCATTCCCTGAGGCACTCGAAGGCTATGCACTTGCTTCAGGCTGGGGTGAACTTGGTATATATTCGAGATATATTGGGACATGTATCTGTTCAGACCACAGAAATTTATGCCAGAGCAGATTCCAGACAGAAACGCAAGGCTCTGGAAAAAGCATACGTAAATATCAATCCAGATGAAGAGCCTATATGGGCAAAGAATGAAAATTTGATTACTTGGCTGAAACGATTCTAATATTATTATGTAAAGTAATTCAATGAAAAACTCTGTATTAATAAGGTGTTCAAAGGATTACTTTACATAATAATTTAGTTTACATAATGCACTAAAATAATCGCAACTGAAAGTGATTTTATAACCACTGCAAACAGGATGCGTAAATCGACCAAAGTACCTGTGATACCACCTTGTGAAATTTGATAAATTCCCTTGACCTTATTACTGTTATTAAGTAGGGCTTGCTGATTTTCTAAAAAAATCATTTTATATAATTGAATTTCAGTTAGATAGTCTTATTTTTTATTGATTATTTCTTGGGTAAATGCAAAGGTTTTTGTATCTTATCTGCTATAAAC
>JAKISU010000016.1 GCA_021648445.1 Flavobacteriaceae bacterium | reverse complement strand
ATAAGGGAAGCGCAGGAGTTTTTATAAGAGGAATTGTTTACCCAATTTTGGGTTATAAAAATTTTGAGCATTTCCTTAGATTGCAGGTAGTTTGGTTTTGGAATAGAACATCTGTGAATAATACGGGTTAAAGTTAAATTTATTAAAATTCGCATATTCTGATAAAGTCACATAATTCGAAGACCTTTTTGCTAAATTTATTGGGAATTATACAATTAAACTTTTAGGCTCTAGTTTATAATCGTGTTGCTATTTTTTGTTTAACCACTAAGAACACTGTGGGTGGCAAAAAGATCACAAGGTAAAATGAAAATAATTCTTTCTGAGCTTTGTGTAAACCTTTGTGTACCTATTTAGCTTAAAATAGAAAAATATTGCATAAAAACAGTCGTTTTTTAAAATTTAAGCCCAACACCAAACCTCAAACGACCTCCACTAACTTGTAAAGCTTCATTGTAATTTTTATGAATCAGGTTGTACTCATAAATCATTTCACCAAAAAAATCTTCTGTAAAATCATAACGTGTACCCACTTGAGCCAGAACATTAAAATTTTCATAAGACCCTAAATAAAAATCATCTTTAACAAAACTATATCTCAGTTTAGGACCTGCAAAAACACTCCATTTTTTTGTAATGCTATATTTTAATGAAATGGGTAACTCTATTCTATTAAAATCATGTGCATTTGAAATTTCTAACTCATTTAGTAAAGACCAATTATTAGAAAGTTTTGTATGTAATGATAACTTACTGCTAAATAAATTACTATAGATAGTGGTTTTTGGTTTTTCTTTTTCTTGGGTATAAAGAGTGGTTAAAAATAGAAGCGACACAAATAAAATAAAATTTTTCATATTGTAATTACATTAAATAACTTATTAAAAACAAACATTTTATAAAACTTTATACATAGTTTAACGTTATTTTTAAAGATTTTGTTAAAACTTAAATTTCTTGAATTGGCTATTTTTGTATTATACCTTAGACTTTTATTTTATTCTATAACTTAATTTTAAATAAGGCATGATGATGTTTTGTTGTACCTGAGAACTAACAAAAAAACTATTCTCATCAGAAACAACTATAGAACCATTTTTAAATTCTCCAATAAAATAAGCACCAATATCCAATTCAAATTTATTAGAAACAAAACCAGCACTGGTTCTAAATGCAAAAAAATTAAAATGTGAAGGGATACTTATGTAAGAATAAGAATTATCTTCAGATTTATTAGAAACAACTTGTAAATAATCAGTACCTCTATTCATCATAGAAAAACCTCCCCTTAAAAATAAATCGGTTTTACGCAAGGTAAAATATTTCCCTATAAAAAAATGGGTGTCACTTATCCATCTATTTATAGACTCTCCTTCTGTAGCGGTTAGACTCGTATTAGGTTGTAAATCATCAAATCCTGATTTATAATATACATGGTCATAACGAAAAGAGTGAGAAAAGCCTATTTCAAATTTTTTAAATATCAAATAACTCAAGGTATAATTAATTGATGTACCGCTTAGCTGTTTGTCTAAATTAAAATTAATAGTACTTCTACCTAAGTTTATCGAGGGGTCAGAATCTACTGAGTAAATTGGTGTTATTCTATATTCTGTACCTACTTTAATTGAAAATCTAGGTTTTTGTTTTTCTTGAGAAAAACTATGTAAAAAAAAGAATGTACATACGATACTTAAAATTGATTTTTTCATAAGATATTTTTTAAAGAGGCACAACATAATTCTAAAAAATTGTACCTCTTTTTTTTAATTTTTATTATTGATATTTAAAATTGTATTTTATTCCAGCATTTTCAAAAGCCCAACTGGGTACACCTTGCTTAATTTGCCCATTTGTGTAAGGACTCTGCCATGAATGAAAAGGCATCATTACCTCCAATTTCCGACCGCTTGGTAAAGTTTTACTAAATTTCACTTCTATCCTTGGGGCTGGCCATGCATCCCATTCAGCAACTGCTACAGCATAATAAATGCTTTGACCACTTGGTACAGGGTCTGCATAGATATATCTAGCACTAATAACTCTAGATGATTTTCTTCTAATCCACTTTCTTTTAAACGAATGATCTGTATTCATGTGTGTATCAGGCACTTCACTAACAACAAGGGGTTGTAGCGGTAGGTCTGTTACTAAATAAACTTGCGTTTTAAAATTTATTTCTGATCTCCCTACCGGCTCTTTATGCTGTTTAACAGTCACTCTATCTAAGTAAAATTTCGGGACGTTAGTATTTCCACCACCACCAGACCAAGGGTCATCAGGACATAAACTTATTAGATTTGAATTCTTAGGTATTATATCATCACAAGATTCAGAAAGTTTAATAAACAGCACATTTTTGGTTTCAGCATCACTTTGCGTAACTTTAAAGCCTGTTGGTTGCAAATTCCCTTCATTATCTTCTTGAAAAGCATCATAAGCATCTTCAGTTGTCTCATCATCATCTTCAAATACTACAGGGGCGATTAAAGGCTTAGAAGTATCGTACGTTTTGCTTCCAACAGAAGATAAAATCTTTTGATACTTCTCTTCAAAGTTTGTGATGATAATTTCAGGATGCCAATCTCGCCCTTCTAAATCATAAAAAGCTTCTAAAGACTTTTGCAAATGGCTTTTATCTTCTTCACTAATAAAAAAGTTATTACTACTCTTGGTGTTAATATCTGTAATCAAATCTTTTACTAGAATTGAATTGTAATAGCCAGTATTTACCCTTTTTTGAATATTGCTGTAAAGAATAGGTTCAAACTCTTTATTGCGAGCTAATTTAGCAACAACTTTACCAATATCTAATAAATGCTTGTTGGCATATTCTATTTGAACTTCTAACGGAGCAGTTTCAATATTACTTTTATCGAAAGCATTAGATGTAATGTTTTCTCCTTCGCTATCATTACAACTTATTAAAAATAATGCACTTAAAAGCAATACTCCTAGCGGTTTATAAATTTTATTATTTATTTTCATTTTAAGTTTAAATTTATGATTTCACATTTTCCGGATTTCGCGAAAATCTTTACTCTTTGTCTATGTGAGTTTTATAATCACTTTACTCTTTGTTTATATGAGTTTTATGATTACCAAAGGCGTTTTCTGACCAAAAAATATTAATATTGCATCTCCTTCGGTTATTTGGCTGATTTACTATTTCATAGGCAATTGGTTTTAAAATTACTATTCATTAGTCCGTTTTTTAATTTTATTTACATATAACCGGGGGTTTTACATAACAACATTTCTCTAAAACAAGTAGATAAAATTATTGCTTGCCTAATACAATAAAGACTTGAAAATATTATCTCCTTTTCTTACTTTATAGTGCCAAATTAGTCCGTTTATATTCATATACAAGTTACAAAATTCCCTCTTCATAAAAACTAGTGAAACTGGGTAGTTTTAAAGCTACCTATAAACGCTAATCTCTCCCAAAAACTATGAATTTGTTAACCTTGTATCTATTCAAAAAATTCCAAAATGTTAGTATTGGTGTAGTACAGATTTGAGACTCGTAAACATAGCACTAGTTATGGTGAGATTTGAAAATCGAGCATTCCCAATAATGATGTGCAGTTCGGTTTCGGAAGATATTTGTGTATTTAAGGTAATAACATGATTAGTTCTACTGTTAATAACATTTTTGATAACTCATTTCCTTTTGCTTGCAAATAACAAAAGATGCGCTGTATTTTTATAGAAGATAAAATAGTCTTTTATTATAATGTATTATTATGATTTTCAAATAGTATTTCAAGAAGTTCCAGGTGAAATAAGTTTATGTTTTTCAATATCCGGATGTTCACTTCAATGTAATGGATGCCATTCTCCTTTTTTATGGAAGAAAGGCAATGGCAGTTTACTCACTAAAAAACAATTTGAAGTTTTTCTTGAGCAATATAGCAATTTGGCAACCTGTGTTCTTTTTATGGGAGGTGAGTGGCATAAAGAAGAAATAATAAGCATGTTAAAACTGGCAAAAAACAAAAAATATAAAACGTGTCTTTATACAGGAGAAGAACACATATCAGAAAATATTTTAAACGAACTCACCTGGATTAAAACCGGTAAATGGAAACAATCATTAGGTGGCTTAAGTAGCACAACTACTAATCAAAAATTCATAGAAGTTAAAACTAACAAAATATACAATCATTTATTCATTAAAAACTAAAATATATTTATGATACGACTTACCGATACACAAGTAAAAAAGAAAATAGCTTTTATAGATCATTATATAGGTTCTGCCAATGCAGCTGATGGTTCAAAAGTAGATGCTAATGCCAATGTTACCTCCAAAAATATTGCCACTATGGAAGCAGAATTGAATAAAGACATAAATATACAAGTAAATAGAGCTTTGGTAAAACGAAAAATTGCTTCCGTTTTTGACAAAGAGTTAGCTGATGAGTACATAAGGCAAATTGAAGCTCATGAAATATATGTGCATGATGAAACGTCGCTTAAACCCTATTGTGTATCTATAAGTATGTATCCTTTTCTATTTGACGGACTAACCAAATTAGGAGGAGAAAGTAGAGCTCCAAAGCATTTAGAGAGTTTTTGTGGAGAGTTTGTAAACCTTGTATTTGCGATAAGTTCTCAGTTTGCCGGAGCATTAGCAACGGTAGAATTCTTAATGTACTTTGACCATTTTGCTGCTAAAGATTATGGATCTGATTATTTGGAAGATCATGAAAAATTAATAGCCAATCATCTTCAGCATGTAGTATATGCTATTAACCAACCTGCTGCTGCCAGAGGTTATCAATCGGTATTTTGGAATATTTCTTTATATGATGAACCATATTTTAATAGTATGTTTGGTGATTTTGTTTTTCCGGATATGACCAAACCTCAATGGCAAAGCGTAAAGAAATTACAAACATTTTTTATGAAATGGTTTAATGAAGAACGTAATAAAGCCATTCTTACTTTTCCGGTAGTAACAGCTGCTATGTTGGTAAAAGATGGTAAACCCGTTGACACGATTTTTACAGATATGTGTGCACAAGAACTAAGTGAAGGAAATTCATTTTTTATATACCAATCTGAAAATGCTGATAGCTTAGCATCTTGCTGCAGATTGCGAAGTGAGATTAGCGACAATACCTTTAGCTATTCGTTAGGAGCAGGAGGTGTAGCTACAGGCTCTATCAATGTCATTACCCTTAATATAAATAGATTGGTACAAAAGGGAGCCAATATTGTTGAAGAAGTAAAGAAAATACATAAATATCAGGTAGCATATAGAAAATTAATTGAAGAATATGAAGCCACAGGCTTATTACCTGTATATAAAGCAGGATTCATCTCATTAGACAAACAATTTTTAACCATTGGAATTAACGGAATGGTAGAAGCAGCCCAAAGTCAGGGTATAAGAGTAGAAAATAATGTAGCCTACAAAAATTTTGTAAACACATATCTTAAAGCAATTTATGATGAAAATAAACGAGCAAGGCAACACTATGGATATATGTTTAATACAGAATTTGTTCCTGCCGAAAATTTAGGTGTAAAAAATGCTAAATGGGATAAAGAAGATGGTCTTTTTGTACCGAGAGATTGTTATAACTCTTATTTCTATGCCGTTGAAGACACGCAGATTAATACTCTAGACAAAATACTATTACACGGTAATGAAATTATAAAATACCTTGACGGAGGTTCAGCCTTGCATCTTAACCTTGAAGAACCTCCAAACAAAGAAGGATTTGTAAAACTCCTTCATGCTACAGCAGCAGCAGGATGTAACTATTTTTGTTTTAATATAAAAATCACCATTTGTAATGAGTGTGATTATATTGACAAACATACCTTATATAAATGTAGTAAGTGTAATTCTATAAATGTTGATCATGCCACACGTGTCATTGGCTATCTCAAACGCGTATCTAGTTTTAGTTCAGCGCGACAAAAAGAACATCAACTAAGACACTATCACACCAAACAACCTGTTAGTAATTTGGGGAAACATAGAATGCATGTTATGGAAAAACATCATCAATTAAAGAATAGTTTAACTGATGATTCCATCTATAGAAACTAATGTAAGTTCTTAGGTCTTTTGGCAGACTTAAATTTTACCCAGATAATTCTTATAGCTTTTGCTAACGTTTAAAACTATTAGAATAATGAAAAAAGATATGATAATTTTTTTTATTGATATAACCAAAATATGACATAAATCATAATTTAACTTCAAACTAATATATAGTTTTGCTTAATAAAAGATAAAAAAGTCTTATTTTAAACTTTAAATCAACTACAAATGAATATAACTAAAGATAAAACAGTAGCAGAAACTGTAACAGAGAATATAAAATCTGCACATATTTTTAAAAAATATGGAATTGATTTTTGTTGTGGAGGTGGAGTCACCATTGAAAAAGCATGTGCAAAAAAAGACCTTGATTATCTCGTTTTAAAAAAGGAATTAGACGCTATTGATGCTGTTGTTTCAAAAGCATATGACTATGATAATTGGGATTTAAGTTTTCTCATAGACCACATTTTAAATGTACATCATACTTATGTTGAAGAGAACATTCCTTTGCTTATTCAATATGCAAATAGAGTGGCTGAAGTACATGGACAACACTATACAGAAGTTGTAGAAATAAATAATTTATTTACTGAAATTGCTAATGAACTTACTGTACACATGAGAAAAGAAGAACTCATTCTTTTCCCTCATATAAAACAATTGGTTAAGGCAAAAGATGAAGGAGCACCTCCTTTAAAACCCCATTTCGGAACAGTAAAAAACCCAATACAAATGATGGAAAACGAGCATGAAAATGCTGGAGATATTTTTAAAGAAATTGCAAGATTAACTACTAATTATTCTCCACCGGAAGGTGCTTGTAATACTTTTAGAGCCTTATATGCAAAATTGGAAGAGTTTGAACAAGATTTACATCAACATATACATTTAGAAAACAATATTTTGTTTCCTAAAGCAATTCAATTAGAAAAACAATAAAAATATAAACAGATGAAGAAGTTAATTTTTATTTCACTATTGAGTATCAGTGGTGTGATAAACGCACAACAGTTTGATTTATCTGCTGAGTTAAGACCGCGTTATGAAAATAGACATGGCTTTAGTACACTTATAGATAAAGATGCAGACGGTACTAACTTTGTTTCACAAAGAACTCGTTTAAATTTTGATTATGAACAAGATAAAATTAGGTTACGAGTAATTTTTCAAAACATCAGAGTTTGGGGAGATGTCGCCACAATGGCGAGTGATGATAATGCAACAGCCTTACACGAAGCATGGGCTGAAACAATTTTGTCAGATAAGGTTTCTTTTAAATTAGGAAGGCAAGAGATAGTATATGATGACCATAGAATTTTTGGTAATGTAGATTGGGCACAACAAGCCCGTAGTCATGATGCTTTTCTTTTCAAGTTTACACCAAATAAGAATAATAGATTGGATATAGGTTTAGCACTAAATTCAGACAGAGAAGGAATAACCGATGAGTTGTACAGTAATGCTGCAGGATACAAAGCGTTTCAATATGCTTGGTATCATGGTGACTTTAATAAGTTTGGCTTAAGTTTCTTGCTATTAAATACAGGTATCGAATATTTAGACAATTCCGGTTCAGAAGAAAAACAAGTTATTGACTATATGCAAACCATTGGTCCAAGATTAACGTATAAATCCGATAAACTTAGTGCCAATGTAGCTACTTATTTCCAAACCGGAAAATCATTAGATGCAGACGTAAGTGCATCCTATTATGCAGGAAATATTGATTATAAAGTAATAAAACATTTCTCATTAGGAGTTGGGATGGAATATCTATCAGGTAAAGATATGAATGATTCCAATTCTGATGTAAGATCTTTTGCACCTCTATTTGGTACAAACCATAAATTTAATGGTTTGATGGACTATTTTTATGTTGGTAATTACGCAGGTTCAGTTGGTTTGACAGATATTTACGCAACATTAGCATACAAAAAGGATAAATTTTCTGCAAAATTAGTTCCTCATTTGTTCTCAGCTGCTGCCGATGTTTATAACGGATCAGTTAAAATGGATAATAATTTAGGAACAGAAATTGATTTTACAGTAGGTTATAAATTAGATAAGAATATTTCTGTAAATGCCGGATATTCAAAAATGTTTGCAACAGATACAATGGAAATACTAAAAGGTGGAGACAAAGACGAAAATAATAGCTGGGGATGGGTAATGATAACTTTTAAACCTCAGTTTTTTTCCTATACCCATTAAATTTTAATCAAAAGAATTCCCCGACGGCTTGCCTGCCCGTGCCGGTCGGACCTCGGGGTTTCCTATTTACCTCTCCTTTGAAGAGGTCAAAACTTTCAGAGGAAGTTTTGGGTGAGGTCTAAAAAAGTTAAAATACAATACAGACTATCAACTCATTTTTTGTCATGTACTTATTATACCAATTTAACCTTCATTGCATCTAAGGCTTTAGTAGATAAATAGTTATTAGCCATAGGAAAAACAACATTATCTTCTCTAAAAATATGAAGTTTTAGTATTTCTATTAAAGCTTTAGACTGTTCAATAGCAAGGTCAAGTATGACCATTCCTGAGTTTTGATCTGGAATACGAGTGACTAAACCAAATAAATTAAAAGATATAGCAGCAAGTTGTAACATTTTTATATGATCATCTTCCATTAAATCAACAACAGTCTTTTTTGTACCTATACTAAATTCTTCTTTTTGATGGAGAATAATGTTTAAATCAGCAAAAATAGTATTATCCTCTTTCCTGTTATGTTCAATAACAAAATCATCGAAGAAAGAAAAGAAATCGTTTATTTCTTCTAAAGTATTTTTTGAAAAACCATTAGTATGTAGTGAATTAAGTGTGTTTTCAAATGTGCTTATAGCGTCATTGCAATCTTTATGCTCATCTATTAATAATTGAATTATTGGATGCATGTCTTCATACTTCACTTCATCTAAAGCAGGTGGTTGAAATGCATCCGGTGGATCCATAGGAGAAAATTCTTCGGTTTTGTTTTGGCGTTCTACCATTCTTTTTATTGGATCTTGTTTGTTTAAGTTTTTTAAATCTATACTCATCTTTTTTAATATTAAATAGTTATACTTAAAATGTTATTTTGTTATTAACTTGTTAAAATCAATATACGTTCTCTAATGTCTAGCATCTATTATTGTCTAGTCTAACTTTATGGCTTATCAAATTCTCTTTTAGGACCCAAATAATACCACCAATTGAGTAGTAAACAGATTAAATAATATATAGCGAATCCATAAAGGGCATATTCAGCATGTCCGGCTTTAACTTGTTGTCCGAACACTTTAGGAATAATAAAGGCTCCATACGCTGCAATTGCCGAAGTCCAGCCTAATACAGGACCTGCTTTTTCTTTAGAGAAAATATACGGAATACTTCTAAAAGTAGATCCATTTCCTATTCCAGTCATTAAAAACAACACCATAAATGCTGCAAAGAATGGCCACCAGTATTGTTCAGGGGTTTCAGTGCCTTTTGTCTGTATAACAAAATACGCAACGGCAAGTGCAGCAATAATTTGAAAAAAGGTACTCCAGGCTGTTACTCTAGAACCACTATTTACTTTATCTGAAAGAATACCTCCTAATGGTCTAACTAAAGCACCAATTACCGGACCTAAGAATGCCCACAGCATAATATTTGGAGCGTTTGGGTTTACCCATTCCGGATCTAATTCATTAGAATACACAAATATATCTTGAGCTAATTTAGGAAATACCATAGAGTATCCGATAAAAGAACCAAATGTCATAACATAAATAATAGTCATAATCCAATTATGCTTATCGTCAAGAATTGAGAATTGTTTGTTAAGATTTTGTTTTATTTCACTAGGGGTTGCAACTTTCATAAGAAAAACACAAAGAAGAATTACAATAGGGAGAACGATCCACATAGAAGAATTTTTCATACCCCAATCTTCCCAAGGAAGACCAATTAGCAAAAATGCTCCTACGGCGGCGGCAATTAAACCAAGTAAAACCATATATAACGTTTTAGAAATACCTTTTACAGTATTTGGTAAACTTGGTGTACCTGTTGAAATGTTGTTCATTCCAAAAAATGCACCTAAAGTAGCCAATACTATTAACGGTACCCAAACCCATGCAGCATTTTGTAAGCCTTCAAATGGAGCTCCTTTTGCTGTTGCAATAGAACCTGCTGTACCTCCGAATAATGAAAGGGTTACAACTAGTGGTATCACTTTTTGCATAATACCGACCCCAAGGTTTCCGAGTCCGGCATTCATGCCCAATGCATAACCCTGCATTTTCTTCGGAAAAAAGAAACTGATATTACTCATTGATGATGCAAAATTACCTCCACCAAAACCAGAAAGTAAAGCCATTATTGCAAAGAATATATAAGGAGTATTGATGTCACTAAGTGCAATTCCTGTTCCGATAGCCGGAATTATGAGTAACGCAGTTGTAACAAAAATTACATTTCTACCACCTCCTAATGATATTAAAAAGGAGTTAGGAAGTCTTAAAGTAGCACCAGATAGGCCAGCTATTGCGGGTAGCGTATAATACAAACTATTAATTTCTTTAAGTTTTGTAATGTATTCTTCAGAACCTTGTACGAGTCCTTCGACCATCCCAAAAGTAAAACCAAATTCTTTCATATACTTGATTAGTACACCCCACATTATCCAAATTGAGAATGCAAGAAGTAATGCAGGTATAGATGACCATAAGTTTCTAGTGGCTATTTTTTTTCCTTTAGAATTCCAAAAGGATTCATCTTCTACGTTCCAATCCTTAATGTTAATAGACATGGTTTTTAATTTTTAACTTAGTTGTTTCACAGAGAAATGTTAAATTTTTAATTTTTAATGTTGAACTTCAGACTTCCAACTTTTTAATGATAATCTTCAAAAGCACCCTTAGGCTCTTTTAATGAAAATACTGTATATATTAAACTAACAAGAGCACCGGCAGAAAGAAAAAACAAGAATGTTTTTTCATCTGTCATTGTGTATAAAAACAAATATACTACCGCACCTACATTCCCGTAAGCACCAGCCATTCCGGCAATACGACCTGTCATATCTTTTTTAATAGTTGGAATAATAGCAAATGTTGCACCTTCGGCTCCTTGTACAAAAAAGGAAGCAAATATGGTAATTACTATTGAAACCACTAGCCAAGTTACCGTGTTGTAAAGAGGAACTAATGTTACTTCGCCTGTAACACTATCAACCGGACCATATTGAGGAATGATAGCCATTAAGAAAAAACCGAGAACAATTCCTATCATATAGAAAATCATTGTTTTTTTTCTGTTGCCCATTTTATCTGAAAGTAATCCGCCTAACGGACGGGCAATTAAATTAATAACGGCAAAAGAACCTGCAATAAGCCCTGCCATTTCTAAAGTTACTATTCTATCTCCATTAGCATTTAATAGAGAACTAAAAACTTGATAAAAAAACATGGGTAGCATAGACACAATGGCCAGTTCAGCACCAAAATTAGCAAAATAGGTTGCATTCAATGCTCCAATATTGGCAAAAGAGTATTTGTCTTTTTCCGGAATACCTTCTTTTATTTTAGGCAAGTTATGTTTTGTTACCTTGATCACATCCATTAGATAAACAAGAAACAACACTCCCCACATTATATAAACTGTAGTCCAACTTAGCATTGCCTGTCCATCAACCTGCTGTTTGTGTAAATTATATACTACTAAGCCAATAGCACCAAATAATGGAAATTGCCAAAACCAATATTGCACTAAATCTTTCTTTGAAGTAATTGGCAAAGGTTCTAGTTTTCCTTTTTTTTCTTTAATTTTAACACCTTCCGGATGGTCTTTTACTATAAAAAAGTAGAACACACCATAAACCGCACACATAATGCTAGTAATTGCCAAAGACCATCTCCAGCCATCTTCTCCGCCTATTACAGAAATGGCAAAGAATGGTACTAAAGCAGCAGCAGCAGCAGAACCAAAATTACCCCAACCTGCATAAAAACCTTCTGCACGACCAATATATTTTGGTGTAAACCAATTGGCTGTCATTTTAATGCCAATTACAAAACCGGCGCCAATGGTACCTAAAAATAATCTGGATATTGTTAGCATGGTAAGTGTGTCTCCAAAGGCAAACAGCAAACCCGGAATAACGGTTAAGACCATTAAACCTGCAAAAATCACTCTTGGGCCGTAGCGGTCAATTAAATTACCAACCACAACACGAGCAGGTATTGTTAAAGCAACGTTACATAAAATGATAGACTTTACATTGGCTTTAGTTAACCACTCAAATTGATCTAACATTTTTGTTAAAATCGGAGCTACGTTAAACCAAACTACAAAAGTTAGAAAAAATGCTATCCAAGTATAATGTAACGTCTTTATGCTAGGGTCTTTAAAATTAAGTAGTCTAGGTGCCGAATTATCCATAGTAGTCATTAAAAATGTTAATTGTTTTTAGGACGGTGTATAGACCAAGGTGTTTTCGGGCTTCTTACTTTTCTTTTATTCCAATTCCAAATTACTTGTTGATAGGGTTTCCAAAGGTAATTTAACGGATATACTAGAAAATGTACCAATCGTGTGAATGGAGTCATTAAAATAAGTAAGTATGCACCTATTATGTGTAGTTTAAACATTATAGGCATAGCGCTTACCGCAGAAATTTCTGGCGAAAGTCTAAAAACAGATTTTAAATAAGGTGAAATTACTGACGCAAACCATGTGCTTCCCCATCTATAGAATACTGCGGTGTACATTCCGGTAAATATTATAAATAACAATAATAATTCTATAAAAATATCCATTTTGGTAGTTACCATTCTAATTCTTTCATCAGTCAATCTTCTTATATATAAAAGGATCAACCCTACAAAAACACAAATTGCAGCTATAAATGAAGATATTTCTAAGAATAATAACCTTAAAGGTTCACTATTCCATAGGATAATACTTTTTGGAATAAGGAATGCGAAAAGGTGTCCAAAAAACAAAATCATAAGTCCCCAATGAAAAGGAACTGAACCCCAAAATAATTTTTTACCTTCTAAAAATTGAGAGGATAAGGACGAAAATTTAAACTTTTGTAATCTATACTTAAAAATAGTTCCTATTAAGAATACTACAAATGCTATGTATGGTAAGGCGATAAAAAAGAAGTTGTTTAGTGCATCCATATTATTATTATTTAATTATGTTTCTAATGTTATTTCTTGTTTAATTGAACTTAAAAATCCTCCTGACCGTTGAGGTTGTTCTTGTGCTTTAATTTTAAAGTCATGATCTAATGCTTTGTATAAAGCAAATAAAGAGTGTTTATATATAGTGAAGTGTTTATGCTTGTCTAACAGTGTTTTATGGTGTTTTATATATACTTTTTCTTTTGCTTTAATTTGATCTTTGCCAAACCCTTGAATCATTTTAGTTAAGGCAGGAGCAACTATTTTATTTACCAGATCATCCAGTAACTTCGGGTCTTTAATTTGGCTTATTAGTTTTAATATATTCGATAAATTATCTGCTAGCTCATTGCCACAGTCTATATTATAGGTTTTATGCTCTTTATTAAGGTTCACCAATAGTTCACCTCTTTTATAGTCATCTCCAAAAACTACATATCCAATATCTAAAGTTGTAATAGATTGCACCTCAAAGGATCTTAAATAGAGATCTTCTAGTTCATATTTACTTATACTACTAACTACATCTGTAAAAGGTTGCAATATTTTACCAACATTTGGTAGTGCTTTATCTAAATATTGTTGCACATTTTTTACATTATCAGCATAGTCTTCTTTTTGAGGAAAGACAAATAGTTTAGAAATTTTATTGTAATCTAATAATTGTTTTTTCATCTGTTTACTTTTATTGTTTTCATACTAATAAATTTATAATTTGTCAATTCCAAAAAAACCTGCAAGGATGATAAGAAATCTATATTAATAAGAGATTTCTCGTCGCTCCTGTGTCGCTCTGTCGAAATGACATTCTTCTTTTTAACAACTTTTAGTGGTCGTTAACCTTAAGTCTTCAGTCTTCGGTCTTCTTCACCTTTTGCTAAAAGAAGTTCATCTCTTTATCATTTTTTGCTATATACTAAAATGTTTCATACTAAATAGTTTTAAAGTCCACGAGCAGGATGCTCAGTAAATCCGAATCCTGCATCTCCTTTTCTGTCTCCGGTAAACTCGGTCATTTCAATTGCTTGCTCTCTATGTGCAGCAGGAATTACAAAACGGTCATCAAATTTTGCTAGGGAAGTTAAATAGTAAATCGCATCTGCCATTTCGGTATCTAAACCAACTTCTTTTAAGCTTTCGGCAACCATTTCTTTACTTAAATCGCCAACGGTAACATCTCTACGATGCAGTCTGACAGCCATTAATTTTTTCAAAGTAATTTTTATTAATTCTTCATCACCATTGCTAAATAAATTTGCTAAGTATTTAAGAGGAAAACGAGCATCGTCAACAGTACCAAAAATGTTATCCATAGAAGCATCGTATTTTGTTGCTCTTTCCCAAAATTTAGAGATAGGGTTTAAGGTGTCTTTTTGCGATTCTACATCATTGTTACTTAAAGTTGCCATAACGGGTAATAATGGCGGAACATAAAATAGCATTGGCATTGTTCTAAACTCCGGGTGAAGTGGTAATGCCATTCCCCATTCTTTTACAAATTTATAGGTTGGTGAATCTTGAGCTGCTTTTAAGGTAGAATCTGCAATTCCGTTTTTCTTTGCTGAAGCAATTACTTTAGGATCAAAAGGATCTAATATCATATCCATTTGCCTTTTTATTAGATCTTCATCATCTGAATTTGCTACAGCCTCAATCTGACTTGCATCGTAAAGCATTACACCTAAATACCTAATACGTCCTACACAAGAGTGCATACATGCTGGTGCTTGACCGGATTCTAACCTAGGATAACAAAGAATACATTTTTCAGACTTTCCGGTTCCCCAATTATAATATGATTTTTTATACGGGCAAGCAGTAACACACATTCTCCAGGCTCTACACACATTTTGGTTAATAAGAACCACACCATCTTCTCCTCTTTTATAGATGGCTCTTGAAGGGCAAGAACCTACACAGGCAGGATTTAAACAATGGTTGCAAATTCTTGGCAAGTAGAACATAGCCATACGTTCTAATTGAAACATTGCCTCTTGCTCTCCTGCAGATAAGTTTTTAAAATTTGGATCGTTACGTGCATAGTCTGGCGTACCGCTTAAATCATCGTCCCAGTTAGGGCCCATTTTAATATCTATAGGTTTTCCTGTTATCATTGATACCGGTCTTGCCGTAACTTGAGTGTCTTCTTCCGGAGATTCAATCAAGTTTAAATATTTATAGGTAAAAGGTTCATAGTAATCGTCTATTACAGGTAAGTGTGGGTTATGAAAAATATTTAATAAACCTTTGGCTTTTCCTGCTCCTTTTAAGCGAATTTTTCCCATATTTTTTTCCCAACCACCTTTATATATTTCTTGGTCTTCCCATTTGGTTGGATATCCGGTACCTGGTTTGGTTTCAACATTGTTCCACCACATATATTCAGCACCTTTTCTATCTGTCCAAATATTTTTACAAGCTATTGAGCAGGTATGGCATCCAATACATTTATCTAAATGAAATACCATTGAAATCTGTGAACGTACATCCATATTATTAATTATTTATTAAGTTAAGTGCCTAAAGTTTGGAGTGCCTAGAATTTATAAGTTATAGGTCTTATTTGCACATTTACTACTTTATTTTTAACAACTTTAGCACACTTTAAATATTTTTAACTTTAGTGCATTTATTTTTACCATTCTACTTTATCCATTTTCTGAATTACAACGTGTGTATCTCTATTTACCGCAGTAGGTCCCCAATAATTAAAATGGAAAGTAAATTGACCATAGCCTCCTGCCAATAAATTGGGTTTTAAATGAATTCTAGTAATACTATTATTAGAACCACCTCTATTGCCATTTCTTAATTGAGATTTAGGAATACTAATTGTTCTTTCTACTGTGTGATACACAATACAAACTCCTTTAGGAATTCTTGAACTTACTACGGCTCTTGTACAATAGGTACCATTGTCGTTGTGCACTTCTACCCAATCATTGTCTTTAATACCCATATCTTCTGCATCGGCTTCACTTATCCAACAAGGTTCCATACCTCTAGAGAGTGTTAACATTCTAATATTATCCATATAGGTAGAGTGGATATGCCATTTGCCATGAGGTGTTAAGCAGTTTAATGCTTTAGCCATACTCTTCCCTTTTAGGGTTTCTTTTAAATCGCCGTAAACTTCAGGGCAAGGAGATGGCTTGTATGTTGGTAAATGTTCACCATAGGCAATGTACATTTCATGGTCTAAATAGAAATGTTGCCTTCCAGTTAATGTTCTCCAAGGGATTAATCGTTCTATATTATAAGTAAAAGCAGCATATGCTCTACCGTCATTCATAAGTCCTGACCAAACAGGAGATGTTAGATATCTTCTTGGCTGGGCTTGTAAATCTTTAAAATCTAACCTAAAATCTTCATTACCCTTAGCGAGATCTACCAAATTTAAACCTGTTTTTTTCTCCATATTTTCATAAGCCCTTACAGTAAGTGAACCATTGGTTAATGTGGATAAATGTAATATTGCATTAGCAGCTTCAACGTCTTCTGCAATTGAAGGATATTTTTTATCGCCGATTTTAATGGTTGGAAAATGATTAGATTCTATCATTTCGTCATATTCATCACCACACATATAATGGTTACCGTGTGCTCCTAAACCTTTGGTTTTTACATTTTCTCCTAAGGCACAGAATTTTTCATAAATTTTGGTATAATCTCTTTTTACTACTGAAATACCATGCATTGTTTTACCGGGAATTGCTTCACATTCACCATGATACCAATCTTTAATATCCTTTTGTGCGACTTCGCCTTTTGAATCATGAGCAATTGCTGTTGTAACAATATCGATTTGTGTTTCTGAAAGATATTTTTCTGAAAGTTCACTTGTTTTTTTAGCGATTTCCTTAAATATTTCCCAGTCAGATTTTGATTCCCATACGGGCGCAATGGCTTTCGACAAGGGGTGTATAAACGAGTGCATATCTGTACTATTCAAGTCGTCTTTTTCGTACCAAGATGCTGCAGGTAATACAATATCTGAATATAATGCAGATGAATCCATACGGAAATTAAGATCTACCACTAAATCCATTTTACCGGTTGGTGCAATTTCATGCCATTTAACTTCTTTGGTTTTCTCTTCATCGTAATCCTTAGAAATAGCATTTGATGTTGTTCCTAAATAATGTTTAAGAGCAAATTCATTTCCTTTCATACTTCCCGAGATTGCATTTCCTCTCCATATATACCAAGTTCTGGGGAAGTTAAAATCGTTTTCAGGATCTCCAACAGCATAGCCCAACTCTTTACTTTTTAGTTTTTCAAGTACATATTTTTGAATATCATCATCTGTTTTTGCGCCGTTTGCTATGGCTTCTTTACTAAGTTCTAATGTGTTTTGATCAAACTGAGGGAAGAAAGGCATCCAACCCATTCTTACAGATTTAAAAATGTGATCTGCATGATGACCTGCCGTCATTTCATTTTCCGGAACTGTATTGTATCTAGATGAATGTCCATCGTATCTATATTGACAAGTATTAATATAATGCCAAATAGGAGCTTGTTGTAACCTTGGTGGTCCTTGCCAATCTTTTGCAAACGCAATTGCACCCCAAGAATCTGAAGGTGCTAGTTTTTCTTGACCAACATAATGATTCATACCGCCACCATTTTTACCTACACAACCGGTTAGCATTAAAGCCATAATACCAGATCGGTACATTAAGTTGTTATGATACCAGTGATTGATACCGGCACCAATAATAATCATACATTTTCCTTCTGTAACTTCGGCAGTATTTGCCCATTCTCTCGCAAAATTGATTATCATTTTGGCATCAATGCCTGTAAATATCTCTTGCCAAGCAGGAGTGTATGCTTGATCTTTTTCGCCATAGCTTTTTGGATAATCTCCATCCAGCCCTCTACTAACACCATATTGCGCCATGGTCAGGTCGTAAACGGTAGTAACCAAACGCTCTCCATCTACGGTTTGAATTCTTTTTACCGGAACATTGCGCAATGCTTTCTTGTCCAGTCCAAATTCTGTAAATTCAACTTGAGCTATATCATCTTTAGTTTCTAAAAGACTTAAAACAGGATTGTATGCTTTATCTGTTTCACCGTCTTCATATTTCATATTCCATTTTCCTTTCTCCTCTTGCCATCTGTATCCTGAGCTTCCTTTCGGAATTACAAAATCTCCTGTATTTTCATCGATATTTACAAACTTCCAATCGCCTTGCTCTATATCTTTGTGTTGCTCTAATTGGTTGGCACGTAATAGTCTTCCTGAAGAATAATAGCCACCTTCATCTTTTAGTTCAACCAAATATGGGCTATCTGTATAGCGTTTTGTATATTCTATAAAATAGGGTATTTTCTTTTCGTGATGAAATTCTTTTAGTATCACGTGGGTTACCGCCATCCAAAAAGCACCATCACTACCTGCGTGTAACGGTACCCATTGATCGGCATATTTTGCTACTTGATTAAAGTCCGGTGAGAATACTACTGCTTTGGTTCCGTTATGTCTTGATTCGGCAAAGAAATGACAATCAGGAGTTCTTGTCATATTTAAATTGGCTCCCATTACAGCGACCATTTTTGAGTTGTACCAATCAGCACTTTCGCAAACATCTGTTTGTTCTCCCCAAATTTCAGGGAATGCATTTGGCAAATCACAATACCAGTCGTAAAAACTTAAATTTACACCTCCAAATAATTGTAAGAATCTTGATCCTCCTGCATAACTAAGCATAGACATTGCAGGAATAGGGGAGAAGCCAACAACTCTGTCCGGACCATATTTTTTGGCTGTATAAATATTTGCAACAGCCATAATTTCTAAAACTTCATCCCAATGGACTCTTCTAAATCCACCTTTTCCCCTAGCGTGTTGGTATCTTTGTCTTGCTTCTTTATTGTTTTGCAGGTTTTCCCAAGCTTGTAAAGGGTCACCACATTTTTCTTTTTCTGCTCTATAAGCATCTATTAAAGCACCACGAATTAATGGGTATTTAATTCGTAAAGGGCTATACAAATACCAAGAAAAAGAGATACCTCTTTGACAACCACGTGGTTCGTAAGGAGGTAAACTACTTTCTAATAATGGGTAATCTAATTGTTGGGTTTCCCAAACAACAATACCTTCTTTAACGTGTATTTGCCAAGAACAACCACCGGTACAATTTACACCGTGAGTGCTTCTTACAACTTTATCGTGTTGAAAACGATTTTTATAAAACTCTTCCCATTTTCTTGTTTGTGGGGAAATAATATCTTCAATCCAACTCATAGTATTCGTTTTATTAGTTATATTAATTGTGAGACTTAATCTGTCTTTCGTAAATTCTTTTATTAACACTTTCTTTTTTGCGCTTGTACCAAAACAATGGGAAGATTCCCATTAATAGGATAGCGCCTATAATTCCACATATTAAGAGTACATTTTTATAGGATGTAAGGCCTAATTGATAGTAACGTTGTTCGCTCACTTCTTTTAAAAAAGCGATAAGTTGTGTGGTTTCTTCTTCTGTTATTTGGTTGTTTTGATAAGAAATTTTCATTTGCGGGAATGGAAGTCCGGTAATCATTCCTTCAAGACCTTCTTTTTTAAGTCTATCATAAACATCTGTTAAGTTTACTGATAACCCTCCTCCAGCTATTATATCATCATACCTAAGGTCATGACATGAGATACATGAAGGTCCGCCGTTTTTAAATCTCTTTTTACCGGAAAATAAGTTTTGACCAATTAATATTTCTTCTTTGGTGGGTTCAAAAGGAGTTATTTTATCTTCTACAGTTTCAGTAGCTGCTACTTCTGACTTTGCAGGACTTACACTTTTGATATAATCGAAGAGGGCATTTAATTCGGCATCAGATAGTGCTTGATCCGGCATTATTACCTTGTTGTATTCTTCAAATATTTTTACGGCATCAGCATCTCCACTTTTTATTAATGTTTGAGATGAATTCACAAAATTTTTAAACCATTCTTTGGTGTATTTTTCATGTACATTAGCCAAGCCCGGACCAATTGATCGTTTATTAGATGTTTTATGGCAGGTTGCACATTTAGATTTAAAAAGACTTTCGCCCTCTTGAGCTTGAGCTAAAATACTTAGGAAAAAAAAGAGAACCAATAAAATCGAAGTTGAAGTATTTTTATCCATTTGTTTTAATAGATTAATTAATGAAACGAAACTAACAAATCATTAAAGTATAAAAACTGACATTTATCAGGTTTGTAGTTATTTATAATAATTCTAAATAAAAAGGTCTTTTTATCTTTTTTTATAAAAAAATTAATTTTATAACTCCAAATAAAAAAATCTTGAAACCAACTATCCCCGAGACCCGTCCGACCGGCACGGGCGGGCAAGCCCCTCCAACGGTAGGCAGGCATAGGGGGGATTTATAGATTAAAACAATTATTACTTTTTTGAAAAGTTATGTCGAACTCACGTTAATTATAGTTTCTTTTTTTAACAAAATATAAGTGAAAAAGAATTACGAAGTACATCACGAACTCCTTTAAAAAAATAAAAAGGGAAGTGAGTAAACAAGTTATATGACTAGTTTTATAATTAAATTGGTATTATTCACTCTTAACAAAATCTAGATCAAGTACATTAAAATTATTTGCAGCTTTTACTAGTAGGGTAGAACCAATGGCTTCAAATAAATGATTTGTTTTTAATATAAACTCAGTTTGTTTTTCAATTTGATAATTTGGGATACCCACTAAAGTTAAGTCAGTAGATTTTGATTGTTCTTTGATTATATTATAAAATGGTTTTTGTTCAACAGCATTATTAATAATTTTAATCTCTACATTTACTCTAAGATCTTCAACAAGTTTGGTAATTTTAGTATGTATAATTGTACTATCTACATTGTTATTATTCACAAACAATACTCTAATACTTGTATTGTTCCATTTTGGCGCTGCAATGATAAAACGAGCAATATTTAGCATCATTTCAGCATTTTTACTATCCGTTTCTCGCCACCATAGATCAACCGTTTGATAGTTACCGAATTTTGTATTCCTATCAAAGTCAAGATACAATAAGTTATAATCTAAATGCAATAGGGTTTCTGTCATTTTAGCATATTCCTCTGAACCTTCCAAACCTTTTGGCCAACCCATCATTACAGTATTAGGTTCAACACCCGAAAACCCGAATGTAGAAGCAATATTTGTAATACCTGTATAAATATTATCAACTTTTATCTGTCTTGCAAAAATGCCAAGTTCTTTAAAAGTTTCATCTCTTATAATTTGTTCAGTCTTTCGTAAAGGTTTATCATTTTCCCTATCGAGAATCAATTTAAAATTAGTAACTATTCCTGTTCGACCAGATACGGTTTTACTTAATTCTAATAAATATGACTGATGTTTGCTTTCGCCACTAAACAAAATAATATTAGGATTCCAATTAGAATTTTCATCAACTTTACCATCTATTTTTTTTAAGCCTTTATTTACTACATTTTCCCAAACACTTCGCCAAACATCATTAGATTGTAAATGCACTTCTTTACGTTGTAACCAAAAATACAAACCTCCAACAACCGCTAATGCACCAATCATTGCTATTATGTCTAATTTGAACATCACTCCAAAACAAGCAATAAATCCTAATAAACCAATCCAACGTTTGATTTTAAAGGTAGGCTGAAAATCAGGATTTGCCCAACTTTCTAAGAAATAAGAAATATTAATAAATCCATAAGCGGTAAGGTAAAACATAGAAACCACGCGAGCAATGACATCTAATTCACCAATTAAAATACCGGCTTCTGCAATAATAAAAACCATAAATAATGCATTTACAGGTTCATTATTTATTCCTTTGCCTTTACCAAATATTTTAGGTGTTACTTTATCAATAGACATGGCTTGTAAAATTCTGGGCCCGCCAAGAATTCCTCCTAAAGCTGAAGATAGTGTAGCACCCCAAATTCCTGCAACAACAGCTGGAGCAAACAGAGCCATTTTCATTAAAACATTATAATCTGTCTTTAATATTTCTGTATTGATATTATATGCTATAAATATAGCAAGACTAAGATATACTATCAGTCCAACACCAATAGCTATCAAGGTTCCCGAAGGAATAGATTTTTTAGGGTCTTCTAAATCGCCACTCATAGCAATACCGGCGGTAAAACCGGTAACTGCAGGGAAAAATATGGCAAATACAACTTCTAAAGGTACTGAGCCTTCTGTTGAGAATAACGGTACAGTTTCCGGGGCATGGTAAGGTGTTCCGAAAAAGATAGAAACTAACGAAATGATAATAGCTGCCAGAATAAAAAACTGTGCTTTTAATGCTACGGAAGTACTTATTAATGCCAAAGCAGTCAATAAAATAAGTGCAATAGTGCCTGTCATTCTAAAATCGTTGACTGACATTCCAAAACCGAAATAGCTATTAAAACTTTCTGCAAAACCTATTAAATATAAAGCAATAGAAAAAGCGGTTCCTACATAGATTGCAATACCAATTGAGCCACCAATTGGAACTCCCATACTTCGTGAGAGTACATAATAAATACCACCGGCTCCAATTTTCTTATCTGTTGCTACAGATGATACACTTAAACCGGTTGTTACTGCAATAACATGGGCTATAACAATAATGATAATGGCACCGATTAAACCGGCATTACCAACAACCCAGCCCAAGCGCATATACATGATGACGCCTAAAATGGTTAAAATTGAAGGTGTAAAAACACCTGCAAACGCACCAAATTTCTTTTTTCCTGACATTAATTAGAACAATTGGTAAATTGCATATAGAAATAGGAAGTGAATATAGAAATTTTTTTTAAAATAGTCGCCTTATTTTATATGAATAGGAGTGACGAAAAATATGAGAAACATATTCAAGGTTTTAAAAAGGGGAAAAATCCCCTTGATATTCAGTTATTTATCACTTACCTTTGGAATTTATTAACTGTATTACTCATCTTTTAAATTTCTTTAGAATTAAGTAATTAATTAGACAAAAATACTGCTATGAAAAACACAATATCTATTTTTATATTGCTTCTAAACGTTTATACTACTGCGCAAACATTATATACTGATGAAAAGGGCGTGAAGATATTCTATGAAATTCAACAAACAGAAAAATTCGTTTTATGTGAAGGTAATCCTTATTCAGATGAAAATTTTTCTAAAGAAAAGATTTATATTTGGAAAGTAACTTTTGGGATTGAGAATGGATATTCAGGTTCTATCGTTCCACGTGGGGTTGGTATTGCGACTATAAGTGTAAGCCCAAATCCAATAAAACCATATTCACATAATTATTGTAATTATAAATATCTTAAAAACTATGAGCCAAATTCTATTCAACGACATTTAGATCAATCCTTATTTGTTTGGTCAATTCGTGATCATAAAGTTGAAGAAATTAAGCCTAAAGAGATCATAACAACTACTACATATCTCTATCTCTATGAAAGACAAACCCCAAAGTTAACCAATTGGCAATTTTTAGGTTATCGGTTAAAAAAAGATTTTAAGTCTTATGACCCTATATTAAATGATATTGTTAATGAACCTAAATCTGTAACATTACAGAGTAACAAAACGAAAGAAAAAGTAAAAAATCTGGAAGTCAAATATAACGCTAAGGTTAACTCTATAGAAATACCAGCAGCTAAACTCGACGAAATAAATGTTAAAACTACAAAAACAGCTTCTTCAGAAGTAATTCCAGTTAAAGAAATTGAACCTGTAAAGGATAAGATTGATAAAATAAGTGTTAAGACTACAAAAGTAACGCTCTCAGATTCAGTTTCTGTTAAAGAAATAAACATGACGAAAGGTGATGAAAATAAGACAGATAAAGAAATAATAGCTGTTAAACAAATTGTACCTATAAAAAAAGATTCGACTAAGATAGCTAATACGCCGGTAAAATGCCCGGGAAAGAAAGCACTAGCATATAAAGAAATGTCTAGCAATGCTACCGATATAGATGAACAGAAAGCATATAGCTGGCTTACTTTATATTATACCTACAAATGTGAATGTGAAATGGGTTCACCACGTTCTGATCAATTAGTTCCTATGATAAATAATGTAGTAGATAGTTATATTACAAATACTAATAGCGCGTTTGGAAAAATTTCAAAAGTGACTAAATGTAAGGCTCCAACTACAAATCAATAAAGATATGATTTTTACTACCCTACTGAATCGGGAATTTTTATTGTAAGTGTACTTGGAGGAAGAATAATGAAATGTGTGTGGAGTGGGAATAAATGGATATATATTTTGGAATATTAATAAGTATTTTATAAATTGCATCAATAATATTAAATTTGGTTCAAATGGGAGTTATAAGAAAATCAATAACATTTACAGAACAACAAGATACTTTTATAAAAAGCTTAATAGAACAAGGGTTTTACACTAACGATAGTGAATATATAAGAGATGTTATACGTAAAGACCAAGAAAGTAGAAAATATATAATTGATTTACAGGAAGCTTTAATTGATGGTATAGAAAGTGGACCATCTGATGCAACAATCTCTAGTATATGGGATGAAGCGATAAAAGAATATGAGCAAAAAAAATAAGTACATATTAAGTGTACGTTCGAAAGAAGATTTAAGGGGCATTGCTTTATATATAATTGAAAAATTTGGAGTTGAACAATCTAAAAAGTATGCTATAGGGTTAGCAAAAGAGTTAGAGTTCTTAAGTAAGAACCCTAATCATGGTAAAAGATATCTTTCAACTAGTAAGAAAATGTTATTTAGATATAGATATATTTCGCATATGATTTTTTATTACCCAACAGAAACTGGAGTTTTTATTGTAAGAGTACTGGGAGGAAGAATGAATTTTTTGAAACATATTTCATAAACCAAATTAATCCTGTGGATTAATTTAATTTTGAGAAAGATGATGTGGTTGCGAGATTTAAGTCTAAAAGCATCATATCAATTATTATGTATAAGTTACTCACAACTTTATTATTTTTTATGGAGTTCGTGAATATTAGTATTTAAAAAAGTAAATACTAAATATTTGTCTGAAATACGGTTATACGCGAATTATTCGCTAATGCTCCGTCATTCTTAAATATTGGTTCACCCACAGGATAAACCTAATTTATAAAATGTCCTATAATGTACAGTGTGGAGTTTATCCTGAGCGAAGTCGAAGGGTTATTTTGCTTTATTCGCAACGTTTCTATTGTCTAGAGGAGATCATGAATTTCTTCCGAAGCCTCCTTTAGATTTGGCAAAAGCTAGATATATCATTTATTATTTCCTTAAAAGTTTAAACTAAAAGCTATTTCTTCGATGGTAATGGAATCTGCCTACGACAGGCACTCTTTTTACGAAACAACCCCGAGCACTCGGGGGAGTGTAATGAAATGTGCGTGGAATAATCTATTCTTATTTTTCTAGCTTTTTAAGCATTTTTCTAGCATTATTATTGTTTGGGTTTAGTTCGAGAGATTTTTTATAATTTTTAATGGCTTTATCATTTTTACCAAGCTCCATCAATGCTTCAGCATAACTATCATAAGGGTTATCTTTATTTGGAAAAACTTCAGTACACAATTTAAAAACTTTAGCAGCATCTTCAGCATTTCCAGCGTGCAACAATCTGTATCCTGCAACTATTAGTTCTTGTTCAGATACATAATAATCGTTTAAATCTTTATGTTCTTTATAAAACAAAATGCCTTTATCAATACCTTCTTTTTCAGCAGTTTTAGTCATAAACATAGCCAAAGGTTTTAAAGGAAAATTATATGGTTTATCATTTAATATACCAGTAATTGCAGTTGTCATAGCATTGAGGAATGCACGTCTTGTATTATTTAAGAAAATAATAGTAGAATTGCTTGATGGAATTTTTGTAAACAAAGCACAATAACCAGAAATTACACCAGTATGACCAATTGTTTCAATAGTGTTATTTGTATTACCAATAGGTTTTTTAATTAATTCCCAACCATAACCATAATAACCACCATCATTAAGATCGGCAATATGCTTTTTGAAAATTAAATCCATATATTTTTTTGGCAGTAAATCTTCGGTATTTAATGTTTGATCCCAAAGAAATAGATCTTCAACAATTGAATATATTGCTCCTGCTGCATAAGCTGTCGATTCATCGGAATAATCGATATCTGAATATTCTCCCCAACTTTTATTATATCCTGAAGACATATTTTTTATGATTGGTCTATGTCTATAATAACCACTGTTTTTCATATTTAAAGGCGTAAATATTTTATCTTTTAAAACTTCTTCATAAGATTTATCAGTTATGGTTTCAATAATGTGACCTAAAAGTGTGTAACCTCCATTACTATACGAAAATCGTTCTCCTGGATTAAATTTCAAAGGTACTTCTGCAAATTGGTGTACCATATCTTTAGGATTATTGTATTTTTTATCATCATTTAGACCATCACCTAGTCCAGAAGAATGCGTTAGTAAATGATGAATTGTTATTTGATTGCCATTTTCTTTAGGATAATCTGGCAAATAAGTAGTGATAGGTTTGTGTAAATCCAATTTATTTTCGGCAACCAATTGCATAATTAACATTGCTGTAAATTGTTTTGTTATAGAAGCAATTTGGAATTTGGTGTCAGTTTGGTTTGGAATATCCCATTCCATATTTGCCAATCCGAAGCCTTTTTTGTAAATAACTTTTCCTTTGTTCACTACTAAAACTGAACCATTGAATTCTTCGTAATCTGCATATAAACTTACGAGTTCATTTATTTTATCGGATTTGGTCTGTTTACTAATCTTGTTTTGTCCACAAGAAGTATTTAATATGCTAAATAGCAAGAATATTATAAGGAAAATAGATTTACTTATATGATTATTTGTTTTCATAAGCTTAATTCTCTTTTATTTTTTTTATCTGTTTATATTTTGATTCCATTTTACTTATTTCATTAGCTCTGTCTTTTTTCCTTTTTAAAAACTCAAGAGCTTCTTTAATTTCGTCAAGGGCATCATCATAAAGTTTTAAACGTTCATAAATTTCAATTTTTATTCCGCTAATCCACTCGCTATCTTTATCAAGATCTTTGGCTTTATCAGCTAATTTAAGAGCTTGTGTTAAATTAACTCCTCTAAAAGATAAATATGCAGCAGCTCTTGCATAATTGTCTGATATTCTGTTTTTTCCTGCTAGTAATTCTTCTTTAATCAGCTTTTCAATTTCTGAATTAGTCGATGTTTTAATATCAAAGCTCACTTGAATGTTCGTCCACGAAATGTACATTCTTGCATTGTGCTCATTTAATTCCATATCGAAATTTAAAGTCTCATAAAACCGATTTGACACTTCGGGAATTACAATAAATCTTGCAATATCATTTTTATAATCATAATCAAAACTGCCATATAATGTAGTGTCCTTGTTGAGTATTATAATCCATTTTTTTGGGTTTGGTATTGTGTATATTGAATAATTTCCAGCAGGAATTTTTTGACCACCAATTTCTACATCTTTATTAAATCGGATTTTAGAGCAGTTTCCTGCTCCAGTTCTCCAAACCTTATTCCAAGGAACTAATCCTCCAAAAATTTGCCTTTTACGAGCAGAAGGCCTTTCGTATTCAAGTTCTATAAGTGTGTTTCCAACGATTTGGGAAATTTTTCCTTTTGGGCTAAAAGAAGGGAATAGAAATTCTGTTTCCTGACCTTTAACGTGTGTAATTACTAAAAGTAAGAGTATTGTTATTAATTTGTTCATTTCCTGATTGTTTTTAATGCTGTTTTTCTATTAAATTAAAGGTAAAATTCTTTACTGTATCTACTTTATTCAAATAGTCATCGATACTTTGAGTGACATAAAAATCGGGTAAAATCCCAACCTCATCTGGAAGCGATGAAATTGTAAGTTTAGATGTTGAGTTAGCGGCATTAAATTTTAGTTTTGTATTTGAAAGTCTTAATATTGTTTGTCCTGCAGTACAAAACTGATTAGAACCTAACTCTTCTCCTACAATAGTTCCTAATTTTAAATCTTTAACGAGTGCAATAAAATGACCTGTTGTAGATTTTCCATTTCCATCAATTATAAAATATAGTTTGCCTTTAAATCCGTTATTAAAAGTAGTATATACTTTATCTTTTTCAGAATTTGTAGTATTTGAAAAATAGTTAAACGGTTTATCAATTAAATATTTAAGCAAATGAATACTAGATTCAGGAGAACCGCCTCCATTAAAACGAAGGTCAATTATTAAATTCTCAACATCTTTTTCGTTGATTTCTTGGATACTATTATCTATAAATTGTTTAAAAAAAGACAGATTATTCCAAGGATAATAGTTAAACGAAGAAATGGTTAGTACAGCATTTTTATTGTTATCTAAAAACTCTAAACATAAGTTATCATCACATTGTTTTTTGAATGTACTGTTGAAAGAGTTTTTAACTATTTTTGCTTTGTTTAAAACAATACTATTTTCTTTTCCTTTTACTTTAATTTTATAAATAGTGGGAAATTTTAATGAGTAAGGAATCATACTTGTTGCCAAAGCATTGAAAGTGTATCTTTTAGATGTTTTTATATAACCTTGCGATGGAATATGTTTGTAAATATCATCTATCAATTCTGAAACAACAATTCCATTTATGCTTACTATTTCATTTTTAACAGCAACGTTATTTTTGTTGTTTAAAGGGTCTATTACAAATAACTGCTCATTAATCCATCGTGTTTGTATCGGGAATCGCAAAGATACTGGCAATATATCTGCCTCTCGAAAAGAGTTACTCATTGATGTATGCGAACAATTAATATTGGCTATTATTTCGCTACAATACCAGTAAAATTCGCTAAATGTAGTACTTTCTGTGAGTAGTGCTTTTTTTTGTTTGATAGTTTCCCAAAAGTCTTTTTCTGAAATAAATTTGAGTGCATTTGGATGTACTTCAATTAGTTTTTTTCCTAATTGATTCAAATCTTCTTTATACGCTTTAATTGTGTAAACTTTTGAAAATTTATCGGCAAACGTTGCTAGTTTTTTTTCTGGATTTTTAATGCGTTCAATCTGGTCTTCTGCGTTAAAATTATCAGGATTAAGCGCTAATGATTTTTCATAATTTAGTATCGCCAATTCATTATTTCCATTTACCATATATCCTTCACCTAAACTGTCGTACGGATTTGATGAATTTGGGAATTGCTGAACAATTAATTTGAATATTTCTATGGCTTCTGTTACTTCATTTCCCCAGAGATATGAATAGCCATACATAGTTAGTTCATCTTCGTTTTCAAAATTATACGCATCAGGACTTTCCTTTTTTAATTTAAGATAAAGAGCCACCTGTTCTTTAATTGGTAGATGATTATTTTCTTTAAGCGTTTGAGAAATAGATAGTTTTTCTGGTTTTATTGCCTCTTCTTTTAAAACAGAAGAAGAATTACCTTTGGTATTAATACAACTAGCCGTTGTAATTAAAACGAGAACCATCATTATAATAACTTTTATTGTTTTCATTGTATATATTTTTCTGTAAAACTAAATTGATATGAAAATAAAAGTGTCAAAAGAGTGCAAAAGAAGTGTCAAATTTTGTAAAATTAGTTATCACAAACAGTAGTAGTACGAAGTTTTATGTTGTTTAATTCCTTCCAAATAGCATGTTTAAAATCTTTAGGAGAAAACCTAAAAAGAGGTATGTATCTTTTCGTTTTTTTACAATAATAACTTTCTATTGTAACCTGTAGAGCTATCATTTTTTTAGTTGTAAACGCATCGTAGGTTTCTACTGTTCCTGTAAAAGTTGTTGTTCCGTTTTTTGTTTCGTTTTCTAAAAAGAACACATTGGTTTTTGGAATAATTAACTCTTTATCTTCGTTAACAACCTTCATTAATCCATTAAAATATAGTTTAATATTATCTTCAAAGAATTTTATTGTAGGTTTAGTATTTAAGTTCATATCCCAAACAAAAACCAGTGTCCAAAAACTAGCACTATCTATTTCTTCCCAACCTTTTGCAAACCTGATGTCTTCGTGTCCTTTATAATTAATTTTTGGAGCAAACCAAAAAGGTATTTTAATAATCTCTTTTCCCCAAGTACTATCAGCTTGCATTAAATTTATTTCTTCATTTTTTTGTCCGTAGATATAAAAAGAACAACTTAGTAAGATTGATATTATAATTATTTTTTTCATTAGGATTATATTTTTTAGTAAAACTAAATTGATATGAAAAGAAATATGTCAAAAAAATGTAAAAGAAGTGTCAACGGTTGTAAAAACTCAATAAATTATATGTTATTTGCAGTAATTATGAACAGAAAACCTGCTTATTTATTTGTTGTAGTACTTTTTTTGATGCTTTTTACTTGGATGTTTTCATGCTCTGGTAATGAAAGTAAAGACGATTTTTCGGAACAAGTAAAAGTTTCATTACGCAATGTTGGACATCAACTATTGCTTATTAGCAAAGATTCTACCTCTTTAATATTACCCGTTATTGAGATTGATAAGTCTAAATATAAATTGTCGTTTCAAAATCAACTTTCGTTTGAACCTGAAAATTTGGTTGCCATAATAAAAAGCAGTTTTAATAAAGCAAATATTCCTAATAATTATCGAGTTGAAGTTTTTAATTGTGTAGATAAAGAAGTTGCTTATAGCTATGAAATGCAGCTTAATGAAGAAAAAAGTATTATTCCTTGTGCTGGACGATTTTTGCCAAAAGGTTGCTATACTATTGAAGTTAAATTTACAGATAGATTAACTTCTAATTATAACAAGAAAATATTTTTATACATCTCAATCTTTAGTGTTCTTGTTTTTTTACTATTATTTTTTAATAAAAGAAAACAGACGAATCCTACTGAAGACGATAATTCAACGTATGCTTCAATTGGTAGCTTTCGATTTTATCCAGAGCAAAATAAATTGGTAAAAGCTGCTGTAGAAATCAGTCTTTCAAAAAAAGAGTGTGAACTGTTAGAAATTTTTGCTGCCAATCCTAACCAAATTATTAAGCGTGAAGATTTAATGAAACAAGTTTGGGAAGACAATGGTGTTTTTGTTGGTAGAAGTTTAGACACATACATATCAAAACTTCGTAAAAAATTACAGGATGACACTTCAATTAAGCTAACAAACGTTCATGGTGTTGGTTATAAGTTGGAAGTTAATTATTGAGAATAAATAATAAAATCACTTTTTAAACAGTTGATAAAGCAAGATATATTACAATGAACTCATCTTGAGTTCAATAATCTTCACCAAAAGTTTAGCTAAATTATTTTTTACTCTGGTAATAAAACCGAATAATAAGGTTCACGAGTACCTATTTAATAGAAGTAGAGCGAAAAACTGACAAAGGGGAAGTTTACAAAAGATATGAAATATAACCCCATGCTAATCTAAAATCAGTAGTTTTAGCAAATCTTATTTTTTTTACTGAAAAACAATAAATTTCAATTCATGAATTTCATCAATAAATCTATTCTTTTTTTATTATGTTTTTTCTTTTTTGCAGGAAATATGCAATCTCAAAATGCTAAAATAGATAGTTTAAAAAACGAATTGTTAATTCATAAGGAGAACGATACCATAAAAGTAAAGCTATTAAATAATTTAGCATTTTCATATCAAAGAATAGATATTTCTAAAAGTATAGAATATATAGAACAGTCTGAAGCAATTTCAGAAGCTATAGATTTTAAAAAAGGAAAAGGGGAAAGTATCTATTTAAGAGGGATTATTGCAATGTCACAATCAAATTTTGATAAAGCAATTGAGTATTTTGGTGAAGCACTTTTAGTATATGGAAAAATAGATTTTAAGATTGGTATTTCTAAATGCTACGCTAAAATGGGGCTAGCATCTTATTATAAAAGTGATTACACTAACTCAATAGAATATTATAAAAATTCAATAAGGAATATTGAAAAAAATAGTAATACAGAAAGCACAGCAGTAAGTTTAAAATATATTGGACACTCTTATACAGACCAAGGTAATTTTGAAGAAGCACTTATATATTATAATAAAGCTTTGGATTTAAATATAAAGCATAATTACAAACTAGAAATTTCTAGTTGTTTTAATAATATTGGTAATATATATCTAGACCAAAATAATTATCCAGCTGCATTAGAATATTACAATAAGTCTTTAGAGGTTTCTGAAAAAATAAAGGATACTATAGGAATTTCTAAGGTTTTAAATAATATAGGTATTATCTATAAAGATTATGAGAATTATGATAAAGCAATTGAGAATTATGAAAAATCCTTGGAAATTCAAAAAAAGATTGGAAGCAAAAGAAACATAGCGAAAGTATTAAACAATTTAGGTAATCTTTATAAGAATAAAAAAGATTATAAAACAGCCCTTAAATTCCTTGAAGATGCATTAAAAATAAGTAAAGGGGACTTCTAAAATTTAACCATCTGTCAATCATATAATTATCTGTATATTTACCTTGTAAAAATCCAATTTAAACCAAATGTACAAAGCACAAGGAAAAAAAGGCTTATTTGATGAGGAGTTCACGAGAGAACGTTTATCGGTTATAGGCAATCCCTTAGAAGCGATTAGCAAAGCGATAGATTTTGAGTTGTTTCGGGAATTATTAGA
>JAKISU010000163.1 GCA_021648445.1 Flavobacteriaceae bacterium | reverse complement strand
TTTTTGTTAGTATCTTGCTCATGGAACTGTTTTTTAGGTGAATTTTGCTTTTTTTGCAATAACAAAATACAACTTTTAAAACAGTTTTCCAATTTTAAATCACCTTAAAATATCAATAATATCAATAATATCAATAAAATCAATACTTAACAGTTTATTGAATGTGTTTTTCGGGGGATGGCTAATTTAGATATCAGGATTAACGCATTTAGTTTAAAACAAAGATGTAATAAAGTGTTTATTCTTAAAATGATATTTGTCATAAAATTTAACTCAAATTATTTATGAGTTTCAACATAATAGACAAAAAGGAAACTCAAAACTCTTGAGCCGAGTAAAGCGAATAGATGAACTCTTTAAATAAAATAAAAAGTAGTGAATAATACGGGTTAAGCACTAATTCAAAAAATTGCTACTGCTTTTAAAATATCTTTACTTTTATGTAGTTTGGGTTTTCTAAAAAGGTATAAATAACCTGTATTTGTGATATGTTAAGTCAAGAATAAACTCAGAAAACAAGACTGTATTTATTAACAGTTTATAAATTATAAGGTAGATTTTAATTTCGTTTATCGGCTGTACTAGAATTTGTTGTAAATTTATAAATACCATAGAATACGATACCAATTACTATAGTTATCAATACATCTCTAAATTCTGTTAATTTGGAACTAGAAAGTAACCAAATTGAAGTAATAACACCTATAACAGCTAAAAAATATCCATAGGGTAGTTTGAAATAATTTGAATCCTTCGGGTTTTTTATACGGAGTTTAATAAGCACTAGACAAACCACTAATAAAATTATAACTTTGCTAATAACATTAATGGAAACCGCATAGATGAAAGAACCGGTTGCTGAAACAATAATAGAGATTATTGAAAAAGCAATGAGTGAATAAACCGGGGTCTGAAATTTTGGATGTAGATATGAAAAAAATCTTGGAAATTGTTTTGCTTCGCCCAAAGCTAATGGAAGTCGTGAACCGATTAACATAATAGCATTTAGAGTTCCGCCAATAGAAATCAAAGCTCCTATAGTAATTATGACTCCGCCAACCGGACCCATATATATTTGAGCGGCATCGGTAAGTGGTTTATCTGAAGATGCTAGATCTGGTAATATTCCTATACTAACTATTTGTATAAATACATAGAGTATTGCAACAAAAAAAATAGTGATAAGGAGTGCAAAAGGTATATTTTTTTTGGGATTTTTGACCTCACCTGTGTTTACAAGAATGGCTTCAAATCCGGTAAATGCAAAGATTAATATAAATACAGATGAAGAAAAATCTGTAAATTTTGGAGCACTTTGATGAAAATCAATCAATTCCGGTTTGATAAAAAACAGACCAACAATTATAAAAATAAAGAGTGTCAATACTTTTGCAATTGCTAAAGTATTACTAAGAATAGTAGATTTTTTTACTCCTCGGTAATTTACTATTGTTAAGAGTGCGGTAAAAAGAAAAATAGTGGCTATTTTGATAGAGGGTTCTAAAAAAGATTGATGAAGATAGCTTAGATAAGTAACAAATAAATTAATCAGTGCAGCAAAAGCTGCAAACCGTGTTATCAATAAAAGCCATCCAATAATAAATGCCGGAAATGGACCAAATGCAGATAATGTATATAAATAAGGTCCGCCGGTATTTTTAAACCTGCTCGCAACTTCTGCAAAATTTAAAACCATTATAAATACGATAATTGCACACACTAACATTGCTAAAATACTATAGACGCCGGAAAGGGCAGCTATTTTAGACGGAAGTCCGAAAATACCTGCACCTATGATACCGTTTATCATTAGCAAAACTAAATCCCATTTTCCAATATCTCGCTTAAGCATTAAATTAAATTAGTTGGTAATTTTTTCATGTGTTATAACGATTGAGTAAAAAATCGTTTTGATTTGCAATCAAGTTGAGGGCAGGTTGTTTTTTAATTGATGATATTTACGTGTTGGTAACAACAGGAACGAAGTTAGTCTTTTTTTGATTAGTAAAGTCTAGGATAATTTGAGAAAAGAATTCTGCTATCAAAGAAGTACAACCTATAAAACCAGTTTAACATATATAAGTCATGCAATGAGCATTGTTATCTGCCGGCTTTCCACCTTATTTTTGTTCGCTTTTATTATTTAGGAATTGTAAAGAAATAACTTGTCGTTTTGATTCGTTCTTTTTCCCTTTCTCTTCTCTAATATTTTAAACCGTAGCTCGCTATGCTTGAAAATATTAACTTGATAAAGAAAAAAATATCTTCGTCAATTCCACCAACTTATTTCTTTACAATTCCTTATTGGCACTTATTGAAATACTGATTACTCTTGAAGCTATATCTTTGGCTTCTTCACTATTCAGGTTAAAATCCATTTCTTTGGCAATTTCCATTACTTGAGGGTCGGTCAACATCAATTCAAGCGGAAAGTTTGCTTTCGTTTCAATCTTAATATTTTTAAACCCTGCTTGTTCGACATATTGAAGGTAAGTCTCTAACTTTTCAGCCCCAGACACACAAGCAATATGACCTGCAAGTGAATTTTTTATAAACTCAGGAAGCTCCTTTTTCAAAACAATATCACTTACGGACAATTTTCCTCCTTTTTTTAAAACCCTAAATGCCTCTTTATAAACATCTCTCTTATTTAATGAAAGATTAATGACACAGTTTGAAATGACATGGTCAGCAATAGTATCATCAATCGGTAAATCTTCAATATCTCCTTTTATAAACTCAACATTAGAGTAGTTTCCCTTTTTAGCATTTTTTGTTGCCAAAGAAAGCATATCTTCAGATAGATCTACACCAATTACTTTTCCGTTAACTCCAACAATTGGTGATACTAAAAAGGCGTCAAAACCTGCTCCGGAACCCAAATCAACAACTGTTTGTCCTTTTTTAATTTTAGCCAATGCTGATGGGTTTCCGCATCCAACACCTAAATTTGAACCTTCTGGTACTGCTTTTAGTTCTTCCTTCGAATAGCCTATTATTTCTCCTACTTGATTGGTATTATCCGTTGGGTCACAACAGGCAAACAATTTTGAGAATAATCCGTTTTGAGTAGATTTAGCAAGTTTCCCATAACTATCTACAACTGATTGTTTTACTGATTTTGTATTCATCTTTTTATTTTTTAGATTAATTAATGATGCAAAATTCAGTTTTTAATACATACTGTCAATTGACCTTAGTCAAGTTCGCATAATTTTGTTTCTAATTCTACTTAAAGTTTCTGGTGCAATTTGTAAATAAGTCGCTAAATGGTTTAATGGCACTCGTTGTAGCAGTTCTTTGTCATTATTCAATATATGTAAGTACCTGTCAGTTGCAGATAAGTCTCTTAGAAACCTATTATGTGATTCAGAAGTGATGAACTCGTTCTCTGCTGTCAACCTACCAACTTGTTGCCAAAACAGGTCTTTGTTGAACAATTTTTGAAGAGAATCATAGGAAAGGATAATCAATTTCGATTCTTCTACTGCCTGTATAGCTATATCGCTTTCTTGTTGGGTTATCAAACTTTTGTACGAAGTGGTAATTGTATTTTCTCTACAAAAACAATTGGTAACTTCTTTACCATCATTGAGATAATACTGTCTTAGTAATCCTTTTTCAATAAATGCAATGCTTCTAGATATTTTACCTTGTTGCAACAAAAAATTTCCTGACCCTACAGTCTTTTCGGAAAGAAAGGGATATGCGTTTTCGTAAACACTTGGTGTATAGTGAGGAAATTGTTGTAAATATTTATTGAATGCGTCCATTGTTTTTTTGTAGATAACGATTGAATAAACTACATTTTAATACAGTTTATTTATTGTTATATGAAGTGATAGTTATTCTATTTGACTTATAGTCCATCCACTTTCAACTTTTATAAATTCAATTTTTTGCTTGACATCCCATGGCAATAGAACATTGGCTGTGGCTTTATTCTCTGAAATTTTTATTTCAGAAAATTCCATTTGTTTAATAGCAAACAATCCTTTGATAACTAATTCAGCATAAGCATCATCATATCCACAAACATCAAGACTAAATGCACGTGATAAACCTTCAATTAATCTGGCTATTTCATAGCCATTATCCGATCTTAAGGAATCTTTAATCTTTTTTGCATTATTGTATATAAATAAAGACAGACTGTCAATTTCTAAACCATTAGGTTTAGTAATTTTGAAATCAGTACTTCCAGTTATTGCAGTGATTTTTTCTTTCCCTCCCCTAGATAGACTTAATTCCTCTTTAAATATCCATTCATTGTTTTCCTTCTTAAAAGCGTACCCTACTATATCATCGTCAATAAAATTACCATTCATAATACAAGGCCAAAAGATCGCTATCCTAAGGTCATTCTTTGAAATTTCTGCCAACATTGCAAAATGTAAATCTGAATACTTCTCAGAGAGTCGAGCTTTAACCATTTCTCTTAATTGGTAGTCAGATTCTTGACCTTGAACGTTAAATGGTAAGAATACTGATAGGATAATTAATAATGAAAATAGTCTCATTTCAAATAAATTTATAATTATAGGTTCAATAGATTTCACATAACGACAATTGTATGAGTAGTGGCGATTTAAAACTCACTACTTTGTAGTATAGCACAAAAATACAAAAAAACACAAACTACAGAGTTTGTACTTTTTTTGCCATTACTTATAGCATTTTATTAGGTGCTTTTTTTAATTTCTTCCTGCCATAATTCCACCATCAGTATCCCATATTACGCCTGTTATCCAAGTTGCTTTATCAGACAATAAAAATAAAATTGTGTTTGAAATATCTTTAGGCGTTCCAATTCTTCCAATTGGATGAAAAGCATTAAATCCTTCAAGTGCTTTTTCTGCTGCTGCTTTCCCTCCAAATACGCTATGAAAAACAGGCGTATTTACAACGGCAGGAGATACAGCATTTACTCTAATATTAAAATCTGCCAATTCCATTGCTAAATGTTGTGTTAAAGAATGTAATCCTGCTTTTTGCATTGAGTATGCAGATGAAGGTGTTGCTTTGATGGCTTGTTTTGCCCACATTGAGCCTATATTTACAATAGAACCACCATTATTCTCTTTCATTTTTTTGGCAACTTCTTGGGTAATAAAAAAGAAGCCTCGGTTTAAATCAAGATAAGAATTATAGTCCTCTATTGTCAGGGCAAACGCATCATAAATTGAGTATTTTCAGGAGGTAGTCGTTGCTCCATGCGGCTTTGAGCCTCCTGCTTTTAACGTCTATTTTAGCGGTGGTGTCCTTTTTCAATAGGTTCAGGGCTATTTT
>JAKISU010000162.1 GCA_021648445.1 Flavobacteriaceae bacterium | reverse complement strand
TAAAGTGGTGGCCATCTTGTTGATGCCCGTAAGAACAAGATGGAAAATTGAAAGAACCCGACCAGAACCGTTTCCTGACCAACTGAATCTAGGGTTCAACTAAAAAAAACGGGGGATGGCTAATTTAAACAAATCTTGTTTTACATATAAAAGAAGACCTGTCGAAATGATATTCTATCAGAAATTTAATGATGTTAATCAAGCAATCTATTTTGAAAAGAAAATTAAAAAATGGAGTGGTCAAAAGAAATTAGCTTTAGCAAAAGGTGATTTTGATTTGTTACAATTATTAGCCAAATGTAGGAATGAATCACTCAGACAATAATACTAAGAAATAACGAGGTCTCAACAAATTACATTTGCTACCTTCGAGACAAAAATATTTTGCTTCTTGGCAATGCTCGACCTGACAGACTTTATATCTAATTTGGAATTTGTTTTTTGAAATTTGAGATTTTATTACTTCCATCTTTTGTACCTTTGATTTTTAAATTTTGTCAATGGAATTAAAACTCACAAAACCCATCGTATTTTTTGATCTTGAAACTACGGGTATCAATATTGCAAAAGATAGAATTGTTGAAATTTCTATCTTAAAAATATATCCAAATGGTAATAAAGAAAGTAAAACTTGGTTGGTAAATCCAGAAATGGAAATCCCCAAAGAAGTAGTTGATATTCACGGTATTACCAATGAAAAAGTAGTTACAGAACCAACATTTAACGAATTGGCGAAAGAGATAAGTCAAATCATTGAAGATTGTGATCTAGCAGGATTCAATTCTAATCGTTTCGATATTCCATTATTGGCAGAAGAAATGTTGCGTGCTGAAATTGATTTTGATATGAAAAATAGAATAGCAGTTGATGTGCAGGTTATTTTTCATAAAAAAGAACAACGTACCTTAAGTGCCGCCTATAAATTTTATTGTGATGAAATTTTAGAAGATGCGCATTCAGCGGAAGCAGATACCAATGCTACTTATGAAATTTTAAAAGCACAATTAGATAAGTATGACGATCTGGAAAATGATATTAAATTTTTAAATGAGTTTTCTTCTCATAAAAAACGTGCAGACTTTGCCGGTTTTATTATGTATGATGATGATGAACAAGAGATTTTTACCTTTGGAAAATATAAAGGAAAAAAGGTAACAGAGGTTTTAGAAAATGATAAAGGATATTATTCGTGGATTCAGAAAGCTGATTTTCCTTTATATACAAAAAAAGTATTAACAGCTATAAAATTGCGTAGTTTTAATAATAAATTAGGATAAGATGTTTGTTGATTTTAAATTATTACCAGATAGCTCAAGGGTTTGGATATACCAAGCCGATAGAGAATTTACTGAACATGAAATTGAGCAAATTTCTAAAAAATTATACGCTTTTATTTCTAATTGGAAACGGCATGGAGAAGATCTAAAAGCCTCTTTTCAACTAAAATACGATCAATTTATTATATTAGCTGTTGATGAAAATTATAATGATGTTTCCGGTTGCTCCATTGATGCTTCTGTACATATTATTAAGGAGTTAGAAAGAGAGTTTAATGTTGATCTGTTAAATAAAATGAGAGTATCCTTTAAAGACGGTACTAACATTAATATAGTTTCTTTAAAAGATTTTGCAGAATATGCCAAGTTGCAAAAAATAAATGCTGATACAGTAGTTTTTAATAATATGGTAAATTCTAAAGCAGATTTTGAATCTGCTTGGGAAGTGGAGGCAAGTAAAAGTTGGCATGCAAAGTTTTTGGCGTGATTTCACGTCACTCTGAACTTGTTTCAGAGTTCATAATTAATTATTACGTTATCTAGAAACAAGATTGGAGATAACAATGTAAGATCCCCCAATAAATGAGAAAAAATATAATAGTTTTATGCGCACTATTTTTTGTAGTATTTATTCAAGCCCAACAGATAGATCCATTAATAAAAAAGGATAGTTACGGACAACAAATATGGGTTGATAGTATTCTAAAATCAATGACACTTGACCAAAAAATAGGTCAATTGTTTATGATACAAGCTTATTCAAATAAAGGTGCTAAACACAAAGCTTTTATAGAGAATTTAATTAAAAAGTATGAGATTGGCGGACTCATATTTATGCAAGGCACACCTCAAAAACAAGCGACTTTAAATAATTATTACCAAGATATTTCTAAAGTGCCATTATTGATTGGTTTTGATGGCGAATGGGGATTAAATATGCGATTAAAAAATACCTATCGTTTTCCTTGGAATATGACACTGGGTGCTATTCAGGATAACCAACTCATAGAACAATTTGGAGAACAAGTAGGTAAACACTGTAAGCGTTTAGGAATTCATATCAATTTTGCACCGGTTGTTGATGTAAATATCAATCCTAAAAACCCAATTATTGGTAACCGTTCTTTTGGTGAAAGCAGAGAGAATGTTGCTGACAAGGCCATGGCATTTACGAAAGGATTACAAGGTCAAAATGTATTGGCAAATGCGAAACATTTTCCCGGTCATGGTGATACTGATGCCGACTCGCATCTCACATTACCAACTATTCCGTTTTCTAAAGAACGTTTAGATTCTATTGAATTATACCCTTATAAAAAACTCTTTGATGTAGGTGTTGCTAGTGTGATGACAGCCCATTTAAGTATCCCTAGTTTAGAACCAAATACAAGCTTGCCATCTTCGCTTTCGCATAATGTGGTTACTGATTTGTTGAAAAATAAAATGGGTTTTGAAGGATTGATTATAACAGATGCTTTAAATATGAAAGGATCTGCTGATTTTTCTTCGCCGGCAGAAATTAATCTAGCAGCTTTATTGGCGGGTAATGATATATTATTGATTCCGCAAGATGTTCCTGCTACCGTGGCAAAAATAAAAAAAGCGGTAACCGATAGTATATTAACGGAAGAGCGTTTAAATTTTTCAGTAAAAAAGATCTTAAAAGCAAAATATTGGGTAGGTTTAAAAAACTATAAACCTATTAGAAGAGAAAATCTACATCAAGAGTTGAATACTATGACGGATGAAGCTTTACATTACAGTTTAGTTGAAAACTCAATAACATTATTGAAGAATAACGGAGAAGATTTACCTATAAGAGAATTAACGGACGCTAAAATTGCTTATGTTAAATTTGGTGATGCTGACAATAACACTTTTATAGAAAGATTGAATGACTATGCTCAAGTGGATGTAATTTCTGATAAAAATTTAGATCAGATGATCAATAAATTAAAACCTTATAATCATGTAATTATAGGTTATCATAAATCAAATGCGAACCCTTGGAAAGATTTTAAGTTTACGAATAAAGAATTGGTTTGGTTACAAGAGATCGCTAGAAATAATTGTGTTATCTTAGATATTTTTGCGAGCCCTTATAGTTTATTAGACATTAAAACATTTACCAATATAGAAAGTGTTTTAGTATCCTATCAAAACAGTAAAATAGCTCAAGATATATCAGCACAAATGATATTTGGAGGGTTGTCAGCTAATGGAAAACTACCGGTATCTATCAATGATGAATTTGCTGAAGGGTTTGGCTTACAATCAATAGATTTAAAAAGACTTTCTTATGGTCTGCCTGAAGGAGTTGGTATGAGTAGTGAAAAATTGAATAGAATTGATTCTATTGCTAAAGTAGTAATTGATGGTAGAATGGCACCGGGAATGCAAGTGCTAGTCGCTCGATATGGTAAAGTAATTTTTAGAAAAAATTATGGATATCATACCTATAAAAAAGCCCAAAAAGTCCAAAAAAATAATCTTTATGATTTGGCTTCACTTACTAAAATTTTAGGAGGCTTACCTATGATCATGAAGGCAGAAGAGGAAGGTAAATTTACATTAGAAAATACATTAGGAGAATTGATGCCGGTACTTAAAGGGAGTAATAAAGATACAGTTACTGTTAAAGAAGCACTTGCTCATTATGGAAGGTTAAGACCTTGGATTCCTTATTATATTAAAACATTAGACAGTATTACTCAAAAACCTTTACCTAAATACTATAGAAAAAATCCTTCAAAAAAATTCAAGATTAAAATAGCCGAAAACCTCTATTTAAGAACGGATTATATGGATACCATTTATCAACTAATTGCTGAGGCGCCTCAACGCAAAAGACTAGCATATAGATATAGCGGTTTGCCATTTTATTTATTTAAAGATTATATAGAAAAACAGTACCAACAACCTATGAATACATTAAATGATGAAGCTTTTTATAAGCCTTTGGGTGCAAGAACTTTAACATATAAGCCTTTAGAAAAATTTGATAAAATGAAGATTGTTCCAACCGAAAGAGATAATTATTATAGGCAACAACTATTAAGAGGTTATGTGCATGATATGGGTGCTGCTATGTTAGACGGTGTAAGTGGTAATGCAGGTTTATTTGCTAATAGTAATGATGTTGCTAAGATGATGCAGTTATATTTACAAAAAGGGTTTTATGGTGGAAAACGATTTTTAAAACAAGAAACAATTCAGAAATTTAACCATAGATATTATGAAGAAGATAATGTTCGTAGAGGGCTGGGTTTTGATAAGCCTCAATTAGACCCTGAAATAAAAGCTTCTTGCGGTTGCGTTTCTTCTAAAAGTTTTGGTCATAGTGGTTTTACAGGTACTTATACTTGGGCAGATCCTGAAACAGAATTGTTATATGTGTTTTTGTCTAACAGAGTGTATCCAACTATGAAGAATAATAAATTGGGTAAACAAAATATTAGAACAATAGTACAACAGTTAATTCAAGATGCTATTATTGAGTAATTACTGACTCTTTTTGCCCAAAGTTTCAACTTTTGATAGCCATTTTTTCTAATTTTTTTTTGAAAGGCGTAAGGGTTCTTAGAAACCTGAGTTCGATCTAATATTTGTTTACAGTTTGAATACATTTTTATTCAATTCGAAGCCAAATTTTAGAAGGACTAACTGGTTAGAAGTAATTTGGCTCTATGTCATTGAAATCGGGTTGTATCTAAAGGCACAATTAAAAAATGAGGAAAAATATCAAATATATGTGGCACTAATAAGTTATATATTGTTAGAACTTATGGCTAAGTTCTAATTATAACAGCATTTCGTTTACATAATTTCGACGAAGTTCTAAACCAAACAATAATTGATACTTGTTAGGTATTCTGTTTTATATTAAAATGTTCTTGTAAGGTTTAAAGTAGGGCTTGCTGATTTTACAAGAAGTTAAAATTCATTTTTCAAGCAGTTTGATAACAATTTTTATTTTTAGATAAAGTAGAGTTAAAAAAGCACCTGCATTTTTCACTAATATTCTTAAAAAAT